>JAKJFL010000401.1:0-3806 GCA_022704935.1 Candidatus Rifleibacteriota bacterium | reverse complement strand
GCGATCCCAACCTGTGCTGGATGATCTTGTCGAGCCCCACGAAGGCACCGCCGCAGATGAAAAGGATGTGGCGTGTGTCCATCTTCACGACCTGCTGGGACATCGGATTCTTGCGGCCGGCCGTGAGGGGCACGTTCGCAACGGTTCCCTCGATGAGCTTGAGGAACGCCTGCTGGACGCCTTCCCCGGACACGTCACGCGAGATCGAGACGTTGTTCGAGGTCTTCGCTTTTTTGTCGATCTCGTCGAGATACACGATGCCGCGCTGGGCGTCGTCGACTTCGTAGTTCGCGTCGATGAGCAGCGAGAGCAGGACGTTCTCCACATCGTCACCGACGTATCCCGCCTCGGTGTAGCTCGTGCAGTCGCCGATCGCGAAGGGCACCTTCAGGAGCTTGGAAAGGGTTCTCGCGAGCAGCGTTTTGCCGCTTCCGGTGGGGCCGACGAGGAGGATGTTGGATTTCTCGAACTCGACGTCGGTCGCGTCGATCATCGAGAGAATCTTATAGTGGTTGTAGACGGCCAGCGACAGCACCTTCTTCGCCGCGTCCTGTCCGATGACATATTCCGATAGACCGTCGTAGATTTTCTGGGGGGTATATTCCTTGAGAATGGCCTTCAGATCGACCTTGCCGGCCGTCGCGCCCTTTTTGACAGGGTCGCGATCGCTGGCATTCTTCCGTTTGAAAATATCTTCCGCCGTTTCGACGCAGGTCTTGCACAAGAGCATCCCATCGCGGTTCTGAACGAATTCCCCGCCGCGACGGAGATCTTTTCCGCAAAACACACAATAACTCATAGACGTTGCACTTCCTTCATCAAGGCCTTTCCGGCCTTGTAACCATTCTATCCTACCATATTTCACCTCTTCCATAAAGAGGCCTCACACAACCATCTGTCTCGCCGGCAAAAACGTCACACGGCTCTTGGAATGATTGGCCCCGTCCACCCGAGCTTGTCGACTGTTGAGAGACTCTCGTGCTTCGACGGGCTCGGGACGAACGGGAACGCGAAATTGGCTTTTGGAATGCTGGAATCAATAAGTTCCTTCCGGACATGCAGTCGTGTTACCCTGAAACGGTGATCATTTAGATCGTCCAACCCAGGGCGATACCCCATCGAGATTTCATGACAGACCGACCGCGCAGGCAATCCTGAATGTTCACGTTCAATTATGGGAAAAAACTGTCTCTCAAGGCGAAGACGGTCATATACGCAGAGAATGCTCCCGTTTCCCCGAACGACGAAACCGTCTATTTCATTATCCAGGGGAAAGCGATGATCGCACGCCGGACATCCGAAACGTTTTTCCGCATGGGGATGGCTGAAAACATGCTCATGGGGCTGCAAGACTCATTCGAAACTCCCGCAAGGCTCACCAGCGCGATCACGCTCGAGGATTCGGAGATTTATTCCTGGAAACCGAAAGATTTTTTTAAGAATATATCTGTCGATATTCTCCTCGCACGCGCGACGACGTTTTCCCTCTGTCGGGAACTCCGTTTCCTGAACGAGAAGCGCGAGCGCTCGTTCGCGAACGGCGCCGACGAGACCGAGGGAAAATTCGAGGTGTCGGAGGACATGTCGACCGTCGGTGCCCTGTATGGGCTCGCTTTCCAGAAGGAGAACGAGGCCATTCCCGACGAGATCGTCGCGATGTTCGGCAAGACGTTCGAAGCCGGAGAAACGATCATCACCGAGAACGATCTCACCGACGAGATCTACATTCTTTATGAGGGCCGCGTCGAGGTTTCGAGGGGGGGCACGTCCATCTGTACGATGGAAGCAGGCGAAATCTTCGGCGAGATGTCACATTTCGAGAAAAAGCCGAGGGCGGCCACCATCATGGCTCAGATTCCATCGAAGACGCTGAAGCTCGAACCGAAGAACTTCAACGTGCTCTACCAGCTCCGCCCCAGCTGGTCCATCAATCTCCTGAAGTCTCTGAGCCGCCGCATCACCGCCGCCTACGCCCGTATGTAGGCCAGAAAAGCATCACCGCAGAGACGCTGAGACACAGAGACTTTTTCGCCAACAAGGCACCAACCCGCGAAGAAGCCTTCTCGCCGAATATGTCACCTGCAATCCGGGCGGGATCGCGATCCGCCCCAACGCCGTGGCTGTGCTCCTCGACTCTGGACGCATCAAGGTGTGCGTTCGGAATAGTAGGTGATATCAGAATCCGGCTTCCCTCCACAGAACCACCTGCTCCGGATTTTTCCTCTGTGACTCTGTGACTCTGTGGTTCGTTATCATTTCCGGATCATCGCGGATGCTCCGGGATAAAAAAACACCGGAAGGCGGTTGCCTCCCGGTGTTTTTTATTTCGGACGATTATTCGCCGTGAACCTCGTTGAAGAGGCGGGCGTTTTTGAGCTGCTCGCCGGTGAGGACGGTCGGATCGCCGGCCTTCGTGACGCCGCGCTTGTTGAACACTTCGCGGAGCTTGTCGGCATACTTGCCTTCGAAGATGTTCTTGTCGGCGGTGAAGATGGCGTTGGCGCCGTCGATGAACTTCGGGCTGCCGGCCTTCAGGTAGTAGAAGCTCTTGTGGATGAGCAGGTCGGCGACTTCGGCGCCGAGGGCGTTCCTGATATCCCAGAGGATGGCGCCCCAGATGCGGCCGTCGGCATGCACTTCGCCCTCGATGCTCTCGGGATAATGCATATCGTTGGTCAGGATGCGCAGGTAGGGCTTGTTCATCTTGTTCATGACGTATTCGCCGACCTTGTCGTCGTTCGAGATCGTGCAGGCGAAGTAGTCAGCCTGACCTTCGTTCATGGCGCCGGATTCGGCGCTGTAGTTCAGGCGGACGATCTGGGCGATATGCGCGTGCGAATACTCATGCCAGGCGACGCTCTCTTCCTTGGCGAGGTCGTTCAGGCGGTTGCCGTCGCCGAACGCCATTGCGTTTTCCATCGGAGAGAAGTAGGCGTTGTCATACTTGTCGCCGACGTGAACGGTGGCCTTGATGGACCAGTCGAGCTTGTCGTAACCCATCTTCTTGAAGAAGTCGTGGACGGTGTTGATATAGTAGTAGATATTGGCTTCGTCGAAGTGGGTGTTGTTGGGATCGTAGATGTGCTCGTCGTTCTCGTTGACCGAGCCGGCGGTATCTTCGTTCACGGCCTTGCAATAGAGGCCTTCGATACCGTGGGTGGTCAGATTGTTCAGCGTCTCGACGGAGGCCGGGGCGGCGAGCGGATGGTTCACGAACACGTTGCCCTTGCCGGCGTGGGTGTCGGCGAAGGTAAGCTGGTTGATGCGGCTGATTTCCTTGCCGGTGTCGGCGTCGATCAGGATTTCCCAGTCACCCAGGGGTTCGAGTGCGCCCATCTTCACGAGGAACGCCATGCGGCCGATGTTCTTCTCGGGATACACGACCATCTCGGCCTTCGCAACGCCGCGGATCTTCTTGATGTTGAGAGCGCGCTTGGCGGCGGCCAAGGCATCCTGGCGGCTGATGTTGATCTGGTTGGTGATCTCGTTGATGGTCGGGAAGGAGCCGTTCGCGAGCTGAACCCGATCATCCTTGCCGATATGGACAGCGATTTCCGCTTCGTGAACCGGAACGCCGTCGAGATTCATCTGGAACGCGACATGGGTGGCACCAGCAGCTTCCTCGGTGCGAACCATCTTCAGCATGCTGTCATCCTTCACTTCAGGAAGGTTGAACAGCCTGGCATTGCGCAGGATATACTTGCGGGCGGCCAAAGCCTTGTCGCCGGAAATCTTTTCGGAAAGGTCACCGCGCAGGCTGCCAAGACGCTGCCCGTCTTCGGTCGCGACCAGCAGGTCGACGTTCT
>JAKJFL010000400.1:0-3806 GCA_022704935.1 Candidatus Rifleibacteriota bacterium | reverse complement strand
GCGAAGATGCTGCACCCCGGACAGGCTTCGCACCAGGATGAAAAACGCGATGACCAGCGCGGCCGACAACCACCCCCGGCGCGTCGCCGAAGCCTCGGAAAGCGAGAGCGGATGCACCGAGCAGCCGAAGAGCCGCTCCCCTTCCTCCGTCATGAACGTCGCCAGCGTCCGCCCCTTCCATTGCGACAGGTTTTCACCCGTGGGAAGCGCGGCGAGGTGTTCGGCCAAACCAGCCGGAAACACGTGTGTCGCGGGTTGCAGGCGGCCAGGGGCGAGAGGGTCCTGCCACCCGATCACGTAGACGCCGCGAATCATCCGGTTCGTTTCGGCGACGGCGATGTTCAGGAGACGGTCCGCCGGGATGGCCTCGCGATGCACGAATGCCAGGAGATGGCCGACAACGGCCTCGCGGCGATCCTTCATCGCATACCAGCCGCCCCATGTCATGCGACCGCCGTTCAGCAGATCCGTCAGGGTTCCCGGCGAGTTTCGCAGCGCCGCCGCCGCCCCCCCGTTTCCGGCAAATGCCCGCACCAGCTTCTCGGAAACCGTCTCGCCCGGCTGCACCAGCGTTTTGAAAAACTGCTGCGACGCGAACACGAGCCGGTCCGGCTGCCCTTGCAGGGGATGCCGCTTTCCCGAGGCATCGAACAGATACACGTCGAGCACATCGGGATTTTGCCGGGCCAGTTTCGCCAGGCGCCCGGCCAGAGCCGGCAGAGACCAGCTCTGCATGGCGAGGCGGTCGAACACATTGCCAAACCGGCGAACCATGTTGCCCCGCTGGGCGACCTGGGCCAGGATTTCCAGAAGCTCCTGCTCCTCGTGGCGGCGCCGCTCATGCCGTTCAGCCACGTCGAGATGGTCGAGAAGAAACCAGCCGAACAGGCCGGGAATGCCGATGAGGAACACAGCCGACACCACGACGCTCACCCAGGAGAAGCGGGGTGTTGCAGGCTCTGAGGCTGGTTCCGCCCCGGCTTCCGGCTCGAAAAGGGTCAAGTGAGCGAAACCCAGCAGGAGATCATCATCATGGCCGTCACCAGGACAAGGGCGATGGAGAAGCCGCTCAGTTCGAGCATCATGGATCCGAAGACCGCGACACCTATGATCACGGCGAAGACGATCATCTCTTTCGGAACCTCTCGGTTCACTCCCGTCCCCAGCGGCAACGGTGAAGCCGTGATATCGAGTTCTGCTTTTCCCTTCCGGACGATCACGTAGGTGTGCCCGGCGGTGCCGGGAAAAAACCGGCAACCGAACGACGAAGCCAGCATCTTGGCCTGGCCGTTCAGCAGGTCGAGCATCTGACCTTTCCAGGGATCGCCGAGTTCGTGGCGACGCCCCTGTTGATCGATCACCTGGAGTTGGTACATGTGCGTGTTCGAATACATGGACAGCTTCGGGACGGCGCTGACGACGACGGAATCGATCTGCGAGAACGCGAGTTTTTCGGAAACGGTACGGTAGAAGAGAAACCGAAAATGATAAAGCAACCGCTTTTTTTCGACATCGGCGAGGTAATAATTATCCGTGTACCATCGCAACACCGCAAAAAAGATGCAACACCCGACGATCAGGGGGACATACGCAAGAAGGGCGGGATCAGGCGGAAAGCGTCTGTTTCCGATCCAACCGGCCTTGAGGAAGCCCGCGAGAATGCCGGCGAAGAGAAGCGTCAGGCTCGACAAGGTTCGTTCCAGGGGCGTGTCGAAATCAATTTTCACGGAATACTCCCTCGCTCAGATGCCACACACGCAATGCTTCTAATATTAGATATTATGAAATTTATCAATATATATGCACTACATACATGAAAGGAAGGCGGAGCGGCACAGATTTTCGAGAAGATCGCCAGCTCAGCCGTCACTGTATCTCTTCCAAGAACCCCCTGCAACTCATTCGTTTCTCCCGCGGCAGTGGTCATTCCCGCTTCAACGACCGTTCAGGCAGCACGATGGCCGGTCCCGGATTCGCCTCCGTCGTTTGTTTCCGGCTGAAGATGCGCCAGAGGCCTTCGTTCGTGGCGATGAGAGCAGCGCCGTCGGCGGCCTGGACGAGAGAGAGGACTCCGGGCGAGAGAAGACCGGGACGAAATTCGAGGGACACGGCGTCGGGGTCGGCTGAGCCGGGTGAGAGGCGTTCGAGGCGGTGGGGCCCGCTCGCGGGGGCACATTCGAGCCAGAGCGCATCGGAAGCGGCCGGCCAGATGTTGCGGATTTCACCGTCGGGGAGCCGGTAAGCTGTCTCGAGGGTTTTTCCGCTCCATGTTCTGAGAGCTCCGGCGAAGTCGGTCACCCAGACGGTTTCGGAAGCGGGGTCGGCGGCGAGGTCCTGGAAATGGCCTTCAGCGAGGACGTCGAATCGGCCGTCCTTCCAGCGCACGAGTTTTTTGCAGAAGCCCACGAAGAATACGCTTCCGTCGGGCGTCATCGCGGCATCGTAGATCCAGACGGGAGGAACACGGCGCTCGGAAGAGCGACTTTTGGCCGGGCTAGCCAACGGGGTCTTTTCCCATGCGAGGCGCCGCAGTTTTCCGCCGTCGAGCATCACAACGTCCGTTGCGAAAACGATCATCACCCGACCGTCCGGAAGCTCGAACATGCGCAGGGGCTCACGGAAGCCACCGGCACCCTTCGCCGGAAGCCGCCATCGCTCAGAAGGCCTGCCGGGCGTGAATCGCACCAGGACCAGCGCCCTGTCTTCCCCGGTGCCGGCGGCAAGAACCGCACCACAGGCCGTTCCAGCCAGCAGGGACAGGGGTTCCTGCTTTCCAATTGATTCAAAGCGGCCGTCGGGCGCGAGAACGCGAAGCCCTTTGTCGGTAGCGGCGGCAACCGATCCGTTTTCCAGGGCCCGCAGGGCGAACACGCGGCCGACGGAAAGCATCGCGGCGGAAACCAGTGTCGGAGAAGCCGTTTCCAGGCAGGCGATTCCCCAGGTGTCGAGGCCCTGTTCGTTCATGAAGGAAGCCCAGAGACGGCCCCGGGAATCGATCGTGAGCGTGCGGGCGTACCGCGTCGGGCCCTCAGGCCCCGGCACCGCCGCCAGTTCCGCGCAGAACGCCCATGGAACGGACGCTCCGAGCACGATGAATAGCGCCAGCAGACTGGCGATGCTCGATGTGCGGTTTTCATTCATCAGGTGTTTCCCCTACTCGGTTTCGTGGTGACATTTTCGCACATCGACGGGAAAAAAAGAACCCCGGCTTAAAATAGCCGGGGCGAAAGTGAGAGGATCTTTTGAGAGGATACTTGAATCGTCGAAAGTGCTGCGACCCACGAGAACGATTTCCGGGCCCGGAAAGCAATGGTGGGTATGTGTTACGAACGTTCTTGGCGGTGCGGTGACTCTGGTGCGACATGCTGCATCATAAGGCGTGACCGGGTGTGACAATTCGAACAAGCTCGCGCAGCGATTGTTCTGCGATACTACTGCAGGTATAAATCAAGGGGCCCGAAAATTGTTTTCAATGAACTGCGCTTATATACGCAACCATCGTGCCAAGTTTAAAATGGCTCTGGGAGCGGATTTCATTTTTCAAGCGTATGAGTCTTTTTCGCTCGCGTGTGTTTTTTTCACACATCTTCGAGCATCAGCCAGGCTTCGACCTCCTGGGTCTTGCCTTTCACCTTCCGGAACGGGAGTTTCTCGGCCCTGGGAGGCTTTTCACAGGCGGCCAGGAAGGCGCCCGAGAGGACGGCGCGGGTTCCCTCTGTCATGTGCGCGAGAAGCGCGAGGCGCGAGGCGAGGTTCACTGGGTCGCCGATGACGGTGTGGTCGAGCCGCACCGAGGTCGCGCCGAG
>JAKJFL010000399.1:0-3813 GCA_022704935.1 Candidatus Rifleibacteriota bacterium | reverse complement strand
AGGACTTTGCGAAAATTCGCGAGGTTCTGCTTCAGGGTTGAACGGCGGGCGTCCCGGATATAATCGCCATAATATGGAATCGCGATGCCCGTCAGGATCGTGATGATGAGTACGACCATGACGAGTTCTATCAGTGTGAAACCGGCCTTGTCCTGCAATCTCCTGCTCATGGGTCCTCCTGGTCTGTGGTGTGCGGTCTT
This sequence comes from Candidatus Rifleibacteriota bacterium, assembly GCA_022704935.1. Classification (GTDB taxonomy): domain Bacteria; phylum Muiribacteriota; class Ozemobacteria; order Ozemobacterales; family Ozemobacteraceae; genus MWAR01. Next base: position 3,613 of record JAKJFL010000399.1, on the reverse strand, counting down.
ACCAGTCCGCGTAGTTCGTACCGTCGAGAGCGGTCACGAAGCCGCGGCGGATCGTCGTGTCGGTCGCCGGGGAAACGTCGTAGACACCGATCCCGCCAGGTTGCGCAATCACGCCGTTGCTGACGAGGGAAACCTCCGTGCCGGAGGCATACCACTCCAGCCAGGTGGGGTTGCCGATGAACGGGTCTTCGTCGATTCTGTCGATATAGGGACGCGAAAAAAACGTGATAACCGGGGTTGATGATGAGACGTCGTAAACGGGAAACGCATTTGCCCGCGTCAGCGCAAGAAGGCTAGGCTGGTAAAGACGAAAATCCGGAATGGCGATCATCGCCGGCTGGCCGAGTTGACGGATGACGGCGGCTTCGCAGTCGCGGCGCCATTGTGATATTGCGGTTCGTATTTTTTGGAGGTTGTTCTGGAGCTCGGCCTCCTTGAGACGGACGAACGCCACTTCGGCGAACGGAACCGCTCCGAAGGAGACGATGCCGATGATCATGATCACGATCATCATTTCGACCAGGGTCAAGCCGGAGCTTCGTTTCATCTCAGATCACCAGTCGTCCGTGTTCGTGCCATCGATCGCCATGCCGGCCCCGCGGGAGACGATATTCTTCACGCCCGTTGCCTGAAGGCTCTCCCAGGTTGCGGAATCCGTGGCGGCCGTGAAGACGCTGGAGTTCAGGGCGTTGGCGTAGACGGCGGGGACGAATTCCCAGTGGGCGTTGGGGTACCATCCCACGAAGGGATGTGGCGGTATGGTCCGGATGAAGACACGGTCGATCGTGATCGTCGCCGTTCCAGTCGTACCGGTCGCGACGTCGAACGTGACGCCGACCGGCGCCCTTCCGGTGAGCGAGGCTGGAGAAAAGGGAAGGTCGAGGCCGTGGTCGATCAGGTAGCTGATGCCGCTGGCGAGGGCCGCATCCCGCGTTTCCTGGGTCTCGGTGGCGTTGTTGACCTCGTTGGCGAGCTTGTTGAGCACGTGAACGCGGTAGCCCTGGTTGAACGTGCGGTTGGCCATCGCGACGGGACAGCCGTAGATGGCCCCCCGCACGTTGTCGAGGATCTGGCGGAGTCGGTTTTCCTTCTCGCGCTGCTGGATGATCTGGTAGACAGGGAAGGTCACGGCCGCGATCAGCACGACGATCGTGCTGGCGACCATGATCTCGACGAGCGTGACGCCGCGCCTTCCCGACATCTTCATGTTCCGCGCCGGTTTACTGCTTCAGGCCGCTGAAGATCTCGGTCGACTTGAGCACGTCGACGGCCCGCTGAAGCTGCGTATCGTACCGGTTGATCACGTAATACTGGATACTGCCCTTGGAAAGGCTGTCCGGGGGTTCGATGAAGCCGCTGGGCGTGGCGATCGCCTCGGTGGAAGATGCCGGAAGAGTGCCGCTGGCGAGCTCGGCCGTCGGGGTGGCCTGCGCGGACAGCTTCTGCTGCTTCTCTTCGGCTTCGATGGCCTTGGCGATCTCTTCGCGCTCGGTGTCGGAAATCTTCGGAAGCTCGACATCTATATCTGGCTCTATACCTTTTTTGTGGATGTTGACGCCGGACGGCGTGTAGTAGAGCGCTGTCGTCAGCGCCATCGCCGAACCGTCGTTCAGGGAGATGACCGTTTGCACGGAGCCTTTGCCGAACGACTTGCGGCCGAGCAGCAGGCCGCGCTTGTTGTCCTTGATCGCGCCGGCCACGATTTCCGAAGCCGAAGCGGAACCTTCGTTGATCAGAACGACGAGGGGCAGGAGAGGGTGCGACTGGAAGAACGAGCTGTAGGTGCTCTTCTCGCCGTCGCGGCTCTTGATCGAGACGATGTCGCCCTTCGGGATGAATTTGCGTCCGACCTCGACGGCAGCCGTCAACAGACCGCCAGGATTGTTGCGCAGATCGAGGATGATCGAGGAGACCTTCTCTTTTTCGAGAGCGATGAGCGCCTTCTCGAGGTCTTCGGCCGAGGTCTGGATGAACTGCGTCAGTCTGATGTAGCCGATGTTCGGCTTGATGACCCAGAACTTGATGCTCGGGATCTTGATGATCTCGCGGATGAGCGTGAAATCTCTCGCCTCTTTGTCGCCTTCCCGGATCACGTTGATCGTGACTTTCGTGCCTTCGGGGCCGCGGAGGAGCTTGACGGCGTCGTGGAGGGCGATGTCGGCGACGTCCTTCCCGTCGATCTTGAGGATCATGTCACCGGCCTTGATGCCGGCCCGGAAGGCAGGCGTGTCTTCGATCGGGGAAATGACCGTCAGCACTTTGTTCTTGACGGTGATGACGATGCCGAGGCCGCCGAACTCGCCCTGCGTCTCGGTCTGCATCTCCTTGAATGCCTTGGGCTCCATGAATCGCGTGTACGGATCGTCCAGCGTGCCGAGCATGCCCTCGATCGCTCCGTAGATCATCTTCTGCTCGTCGACGTTCTCGTCGACGTAATCGGACTTGATGAGCTCCATCACCTTGCGTATCAGGTCGACTGATTTGAAATAGGTGATATCGGTCGACGTTGCGCCGGCCATGCCCGCGAAGACGAGTACCAGCAGGGCGATGAGCGGAACAGCCACGATCAGGTGACGGGGTGAGGAACGATTCATGAACGACTCCTTCGATTTCCGTGCAACAACACACCCCTGTCGAAAAGACAGGATTGAGTGAGTCTACCATACGACGGGCGAGATGCAAAAGAGAATTGCGCGAATCAGGGTGAGGGCATGATTTTCTGTGCGCGTTCGAGAACCATTCGCTGACGTCGCAGATGAAATCATGAAGAAACCGGGTGTGTGTCCCGGGTTTTTCTTGTTTTATCGAGTCCAGCGGAGTGAAAACCACGCGTTCGCCCTGAGGTTGTCGAAGGAGGCGATAGCCTCTCGTGCTTCGACAGGCTCAGCACGAACGGGAGTATCAAATTGGCTTTTGCCATGCAGAAATCGATAGGTTGCACAGAGTTTGGAGCAATCTTCTCTCTGTGACTCGGTGACTCTGTGGTGCGTTGCTGCTTTCCGGGGTGGTTCAGCGGATTTTCGGGAGGTGGGCGAGGGGGTCGGCGTTCTTCCCGGCGAAACGGATCTCGAAATGGAGACGGTTCTGCCTGATGCCGAATATCCGCCCGATCACGTCTCCGGCGTCGACGATTTCGCCCAGGCCGACCCAAACGTCGTCCAGACGGCCGTAGACGGTCGAGAATCCTTGCTTGTGGCTGATGATAACGATGTTCCCGAATTGGCCGACAGGCCCCTTGAACTGGACCTTGCCGCGGGCCGAGGCGAGCACTTCCGTTTCACCCGTGACGACCAGTTCGAGAGCGGGCGGAGAGGAGCCGGCGGAACTCTCGAAGCTGAGTCCCTCGACATTTCGGAGCGGCCAGCGGAACCGGCTGGCCGGCGAATTTCCGTCGTTTCCCGTGCTCGATGGTGCTGCCGCCTCCGAGGCGGAAAAGCCCGGCGGGGGTGGTGGAGCGGCGCGTCCCTTGCGGAGATGCTGCGGAGGGGACGGCGCATCGAGTGCCCGGTCGACCGAGTCCGGGTCCTGCTGTCGTTCGGTCTCGATTTTTGCCACTTCCTGTTCCAGCTCGCCGAGGCTTTTCTTCAGTTTCTTCTGGCGGGCGAGGAAGACC
>JAKJFL010000398.1:0-3824 GCA_022704935.1 Candidatus Rifleibacteriota bacterium | reverse complement strand
GGAAGAGGCGTCCTCGCCGAGGGCCGAGATGATCGAGTAGCGCATCGAAAACGAGCCGGACTGATAATACGAGGTCAGCTCGGGGATGACGGCGTCTTTGCCCAGCTTGACGAACAGCGCGACGACCGGGTGGTTGGGGTCCTCCTGAGTTGTCGCGAGAAGGGTGCGGAGGTCGTCGAGAATGAGTTCGCCGAAACCGAGAAGACGCTCGAAGGCGAGCTTGCGGACGGCCCAGTTCTGGTCGTTCAGCATCGGATACAGCAGCTGGGCGTTCGTGAGGGAGGTGCAGATGGAGAGAGCCCGGATCGCGTAGCCTCGTATCTCGGCATCGTCGTTCGAAAGAAAGCCCTGGAGCGTGCTGCGGCCCAGCTGGTTGTCGAAATGGCCGATGACGTGAAGGATCCAGTAGAATTCATCGGGGTTCTGGATATTCAGCCGGGGGATCAGCATCGAGACGATGTCCGGTCCCCATTCGATCAGCGCCTTTGCCGCGGCTTCGCGCTTCCGCCAGGCTTTGTCGGATAACAGGTGAAAAATCGCCTCGACGGCGGCAGGGGTGTGCTCGACGACCAGGGCTTCAAATCCCTGCCGCCAGAGCGTCTCGTCAAAACTGTTGATCAGTTCGTATGGTGATTTTTCCATGGCGCGATTCTGTTCAGTAGGCTTCTCTCGGATTTCCTCTCCCGGTCAGTTGATCTTACAATAATCTCTCCGTATAATCCAGTCGAACAAGCTCGGATTCAGGAGAGTTTCTATGCCGATGTATGAATACCGTTGTGACGACTGCCGGAAAACGTTTTCCCTGCTCTGCAGGATTTCCGACCTCGTCGAGCAGCCGCCGTGCGAACACTGCTCCTCGACCAAAACTCGTCGGCTGGTTTCGAAGTTCCGGACCATCCGTTCCGAAGATCAGATCCTCGAATCCATGGCCGACCCAAGTGCCCTTTCTGGTATCGACGAGAACGACCCGCGTTCCATCGCACGCTGGGCGAAGAAGATGGCCAGGGAAATGGGAGAGGACATGGGCGACGAGATCGAGGCGATGGCCGAAGAGGAGATCGCAAAGGCCGGCAGGGGCGAAACCGGCGATGCGGGGGGGGGAGACGATGCGAACATGCCCGCGCCGACGCCGGCCCTTCCTTCCTCCGACGCGGAGTGACGTGGCTTCCTATTGAGCCCCGCTGGATGAAAACAGTTCGTTCGCCCTGAGCTTGTCGAAGGGCGAGAGCCGCTCGTTTTTCGACAGGCTCGGCACGAACTGGAACGCACAATTTGATTGTGTCATGCAGAAATCACTCATCCGGAATCGGCCGCCAGCCGTTGATCTGACGCAGAGCCTCGTAGACGACGGCTGAGGCCGCCGCCGACACGTTGATGCACCGGGCGCCCTCGATCATGGGGAGCGTCACGAGCCTGCCAGCATCTCTCGCCTTTTCGTAGACCGACCGGGGAAGCCCTTCTGCTTCCGAGCCGAAAACGAGGACGTCGCCGGGGCGCCACGCGACTTCCGCCCAGAGGCGGTTTCCGTGCGCGGAGAGATACCAGACGCGTTTGTCGGAGGTCCAGTGCTCGAATGCCTCTAGATCATCGAGAACGAGCGGGGAAAGCTGTTTCCAGTAGTCCATGCCGGCCCGCAGCAGCTGCGCGTCGGTGAGTCGGAATCCCAGAGGCCTGACCAGGACCAGCTCCGAGCCGGTCGCCATGCACAATCTTGCGATATTGCCGGTGTTCTGGGGAATGTCGGGCATCACGAGCGCAACACGCAGGGGCAAACTCGCGACGGGGCGGGCGAGGTTCATCGAACCGCGTCGCTCTGACGTCGGCGGCTGAGTTCCCTCGTCGTTCGGGCTTGTTCTCACATTCGTGGGTGGTGTCATCTTGCGGTACCGTTCGTGTCGGAAGTATAATCGGAAAGCTACGGGTATTTCAAACATCATGAGGAGGCGCGCATGAAGCGTCTGATCAATGTTGTCCTTGCCGTTGTTCTTCTGATCGGGCTCTACGGGTATTATAACGCCGGCTTTGCAGAGGATGAACCCTCGAACGACCAGGAGCAGAGCGAAAATTCCGGCACGACTACCGAAAGCGAGAGTTCCGGTTCCGAGAACACCGAGCCGGCCGCCGAGACGTCTTCCGACGAACAGCCTCCGGCGGAAAACAAGGTGTATTCGTGTCCGAAGTGCGGATACACGTCTGACGGCCCCGGCGACTGCCCGGCCTGCAACATTTCTCTGACCGAAGGATCATCCGAAGGCAGCGGCTCGGGAAGTGACGAAGCGAGCGAAACCGGCGGCGATTCCACCGCTCCGACCGGCGATGAATCTGGTTCGAACGATTCCGAAGTCACCACGCCGCCATCGGAAACCGAGGAGTAATCATCGGGGTTTTCCCAATCCAGAACATGAACGATCGGCCTTCCTTCGGGAAGGCCGATCTGCTTGTATACGGTGTGTTATATATCTTCGAGATACTGGAGAAACCGCGAGGGAACGGCTCCGGACTCCTCCTGCCAGAGGCTTCGGAGCAGGTCGTGCCGGGCCGGCTGATGGACCCGCTTTCCGGTCCTAAAAACGGTCTGGGTGGGGGAAAAACCCTTTTTGAAGCGCAGCAGGGTGTCCTCCGCGCCCGTCGTCGCCCCGCCGCCGAGATGGACGGCCCGGGCGCCTGTTTCGAGGCCGAATTTGATTGCTTCCGCCATCAGCCGGTCGTTGGGAGCCGCGCCGAGGAAAGCCGCGTCGCTTCCGCCCAGGTGAAAATGCAGAAATCCGGCGGATCTCAGGAACACGGCCGCCGCGATCAACCTGCCTGAGACGCGCGCCTCCAGCAGTAGGCCGGATGACCGGACCAGCCGCTCGAGACGCGCTCCGTGTTCTCCCGAAAACCGGTAGAATCGGGTGGCGCCGAGCCTGTCCATCGTCGCTTCATACAGCCGCCAGAATCCGTCGAAATCCTCTCCACGCCTGACGACGACGCCGGCCTTGTCGGCCTTGCGGATGTTCCTGCGCTTCGCGGGGGAAAATCGCAGGAAGATCTCCTCGTAAGGGGCATCCAGGGGAATGGTCACCGTGGGCCTGTTTTCCTCGATCGTCATGTTCCGCCGAAACCAGCGATGGGTGTCGAGGAGCGGATGGAACCTCACGAACTCGGCGACGATGCTGTTCGCCCGGGCCCAGTCGCAGAATGCGTCGTCGGCCATGGCCAGATCGTCGGGGTCCGGCGCTTCCGTCAGGGGGCCGCCGTAACCATAGGCGGATTCGCACGCGAAGAGAGGGGACGCGGAAAAGCGCGCCGGAATTTTCCGAAGCAGGAACGGGTAGAGAACTCGGGTTCCGCGAGTTCCTTCGAAGAGAAAGGCCCTTGGCTCGGCCCCGACGTCTCTGGCAAACAGGTCATGCCAGTCGTAGCTGAAATAGATGTCGCGATAGCACGGCGAAAAGCGGGCGAGATGCGCGCTCCACTCTTCGGAAGAGGCAGTGACGATGAGGTTCATGAGCGGCGGGAGAGCTCAGACGTCGGGAGAAGGGGAAAAGCGGGCTGCGTATTCCGTCTGCGCACGCTGGTATTCCGACGGATTGCCGATATCGAGCCAGAATTCGGACAGGGGGAAACAGCCGACCCCGTCCGGATCCCGGAGCGCATGCCTGATGACGTCTGGCATATCGATCGGGCCTTCGTCGGCGATCGATCGGATGACATCTGGCTCGAGGACGTAGATGCCGGCGTTGATCACGAGCTTCTGGGCAGGTTTTTCCTCGATGCCGGCCAGGGCGCCGCCGCTCATGGTGAGCACTCCGTAGGGGATCTGAAAGTTGAATTCCCGCGTG
>JAKJFL010000397.1:0-3838 GCA_022704935.1 Candidatus Rifleibacteriota bacterium | reverse complement strand
CCGCACCTGGCCCGCATGCGCTCGACCCAGTCGATGACGACGGCCTTCTCCAGCGCCCAGGATTCAAAGACACCGGATTCACGAATCCGCCCGTCTTCGACCAGAACCGCTTTCGTGCGCCGGGAGCCAAGATCGAGGCCGATGGCAAGCGTCATGGCAGATCACCCATGGGAGCGCATCGGATCGCCCCGGCCTTGCACATCCGCTCGCAAACGGTACAGCCCCAGCACAGGCCCGCTCCGGCATCGGACCGATCATCCCGCGGGAACTCCTGCGAGAACACACCGGCCGGGCATATTTTGGCGCAGAAACCGCATCCCGTGCAGCGTGATGCATCGACCTCGCGCAGGAACCGCGGCTCCCAAGAGCCGCCGCCGCGCGTCGGATTCCGAATCTGCCCCGTTCCCATGGGGCGGATTATATCACAGCAGCGAGCCCTATGATCAGGACGAATGGCCCCCGGCACCCAGGGCGATGAAGGCATATTACGAAAGTCCCGACAACTTATTCGTTCAGTCACAGGTGGCGGGAGGGTTGGTGAGGTGGCCCGAGTGCGAAGAGATTCGCTCGCTTTCAAGGTTCAGATACGACAATATGAGGAAACCATCCGTTGGCTTCCAATCGACCGGCAACCCGTTCACCGAGTCCACTTGGAAGAACTCGCAAAGAGCGTTTCTGAACCGAAATATAAAACAGGCCGGTAACTTCCTCTGTATTGACCCTCACCGTGCTCGACCGCTCAATACTTCATGATGAACGGGCGAGAGCCAGGAGGCAGTCTGTTGAACGGGAACTCTCCTGGATGGAAGATGGCCTTGCGCAACTGCTCATCCATGCCTTCGACGGGATCGGTCGGTGATTGCTTCGACAATGCGATGTGCGAGAGTTTCTTCGCAACGCTGGAGTGCGAACTTCTCGCACGCCGCCGTTTCAAGGCGCAGTCCGAAGCGCGAATGGCCGTGCTCGAATTCATCGAATGCTGGTATAATCCCAGAAGACGGCACTCCGGTTTGGACTATTGCTCCCCCGTGGAATACGAAAAGCGGCACACGCAGGCTGCATGATTACGAAAGTCCTGAACCGTCCACCAAACCTGGTCCACTTCAGCGGCCTGCGGTGTAAGAAGGGCGGTTACGCTTCGAATTCGGCCTTCAGCTTCACGTAGGCGTTTTCGAGAAGGTCGCGGGCAAGCTTACAGACATCACCGATCATCGGAAACCAGCGTTTCATCATGCGGACGGCCTGAAGTCTCACCCGCTTTTCGTCGTCGCAGAGCGAGCGCAGCTCGTTGAAATCCATCTCGAACTTGATGATGATCATCTGGACGATGTGCATGAGATAGAGGTTGAAATATTTCCCGAACATGATGATGCGCCCCCTGGCACGGGTCAGCTCGTCATGTATCTCGTTCAGGCGATCGATTGGAAATCGGTCGAGAAAGTCCTCCAGCTCGTGGAAATGGCCGTCCTCCAGCTCCTTCTCGAAATCCGTCACCCGCTTCTCGCCCTTCTCGCAGTATTCGATGACATCGTCCACTTCGATCCGGGTATTTTCGATCGTCTGCTTGAACCGCTTCCAGAGCGTCTGGATTTCTTCCTCCGTCGGAACGTGCAGACTGCGAAACTGAGCGACGGCATCAACCGGCCGGATGCAGTATTTCGAGACGGCTTCGCGCAGGGGCATCACCTGGGTTCCCTCGATGTATGCGCCGCCCTCAGTCGCGTTGATGCATGTTCCCTGATAATGAGCGACATCGGTCACGAAACCTTTTCGGAACATGTTGAAGATCTCGGTCGTATACACCCACTCCTCGCAGTTGCCCTTCACCTTGAATAACTGGCGCTGTTTGAGGTTCAGCTTCGTCGCATCGTTCGCACCTTCGGCGTGCGTGACTTCGGCACTCTTCACGGCGCAGTCCTGTCCTACGAGGATGATCGGATTGCACCCGAGAGCTTCGAGAATCTTGAATGCGAGGTTCGAGCAGGAAGCGCCGGAGGAGAGGGTTCCCTTCGGGATGTTGATCCAGTCGAAATGGGCGAAGGCGCGATAGACGATGACGACAGGCCCTCTCCAGTTTGCGTAAGTCTGCGGCATGATGACCGGCGTCGCCGCCAACCAGACGTCTTTGACCTGGTCTTCCGTAAACTCCTCGAAAAGGCTCGCCGTCTTGATGATTCGTTCGAGAGAGGCCACGGCATGAGGTTTTATGCCATGTTTCAGCAGGATACGCAGAGCCGAATCGGCGCAGATCATCACGCATTTGCCCTGGGCGGCATGCAGCTCCTCGATGTTCTTGTTGAGCGACGGCCCGGTCGAGACGATGACGCCCGGGACATTCCGGAACTTCCCGAACAGCTCCTTGATGCCCGGATTGCGCATGATGATGCTGAGATTGGCCATGATATTCTCGACGCCGATCATCGAGTCTTTCGGACAGTTGCCGTAATTCAGGACGATCTGGTGCGCCGCTTCGCGGAATGCCTTCACCGCTTCCATGTGGTATCCACCGTGCAGCTTCGACAGCGCCGGATGATCGAAGACGACGAGCGTCTTCAAGAATAGCTGAAGCGATATGCCCGACTGTTTGATCATGTCGTTCATGACGGCAAACAGCTCGCTCTCGGGAACGCCGATCACCCAGCGGATTTTATCGGCCTCGAAAAGATCGGAGAAATCGGCATGCTTCACCGCCTGCGTCAGGGCCTGCATGTCCTTTTCGACGACCACGATGAAGAAATTTTCCTTCAGCTTTTCGAGAGCAGCCCTGATGTGATACCCCAGACCCAGTCCGAGAATCATCAGCAACTTGGGGTTCTTGAAATTCATCCCCATGATCTGCTGTTCGGCTTCGCGAACGGGGTCATACTTGCTGTGAATCTGCGTGGCCGTTTCGCCGACCTTCACCGCGAGGGTCGGAACCTTCGCTTTCGACGGCTCGACGAGATACGTGATCGGGCTCGATTCGTTCATCTCGACGACTTTTGCGAGCAACGGGAGCCGCTTGCGAAGCACTTTCATGTTCTTGGCGTAGTGGGTGGGCGATGACATGCTCTTCTCCTGGTTGCAATCGGTTCCAGAATCCGCACCGGGCTTCTTTGGCGGGATCGCGCCCGACGCGGCATCCGCTCACCGTCCAGAATATACCTTCACGACATTTCGTACAACTGCCGGATTCAAGTCGTCGTCAAGGCATTCCGCGAACCAGGCGATCGGCGGAACGCAACCAATGCCACGACATCGGGTAAGCACCAAAAGGCATGTTCTGCCGGGATGTCCGATGAATCCCCGGAGTGGGCCCGTTCCTTCTCACCCGTCGGCCCGGATCGGCAACCCGGGCATTTCGCGTCATCCCAGCGTCAGTTTTCGTTTCTCGGCCTTGACGGCTTTTCTGACCCCTTCATAGCGGTCCTGACCGCTATTGATCGCAACAATCTCGGGATGGGCCTCGAGGAGCCGGAGGATCTCGTAGAGGGACGGAAGCTCGGTTGCAGGGGGAATCAGCGCCAGGAGCGCCTTCAGGAATTCGTAATCCTGGGGGCGATCCAGCGTGACCCTGAAATGAGAAGCATCCCGACCGAACGTGACGTTTCCGAATTTGAAATGATCGCGATTCTCGCGGATGAACAGCGTCACGTGCTCCCGGTGCGACGGCAGGCTAGCCTCTTCCGCGACACGCTTCAGAAGTTGCGTCGATAGCGTCTCGACGTCCAATCCGTGCGGAAAGGTCGGCGGATGCAGGTTCGCAACGTAATCGAACGCGCCGGTCTCGTGCATCGCAATCACCTCGTCGACGACTCCCGGATCGATCAGCGGACAGTCGGCGGTGATGCGCACCACC
>JAKJFL010000396.1:0-3841 GCA_022704935.1 Candidatus Rifleibacteriota bacterium | reverse complement strand
AAGGCCGTGAACCCGATCGTCCTGTCGAACCAGATGATGATCACCATCATGGAGCGAATCAAAGCCGGCAATTACGCCGAGGCGCGCACCGTGGCCAAGGACATGGTGTTCGGAAGCGAAAAGCTTGTCGACACGCCGACCGCGGTCACCCGGAGCTTTTCCAGCCTCATGGGCAAGAAACTCTACGAGAAGATGCTCGCGCAGGAAGGCCGGGGCAACGTCGAGGTGACCTGGACGCAGCAGCCTATCGCCGACGGGTATTATTTCCTGGCAATGATCAGCTTCCAGGAAGGAAAGCCGGACGAAGCCCTCGAGTTTCTGCAGAAAGCCATCTTCTGGGATCCGGTCCGCGCGGCGTTCCATGTCGAGCGTGGTTTCATGATGCATCATCAGAAGGCGCGGGTCGAGGCGGCCACGATTTTCATCACCTATCTCAAAGCTCTCGAACTGGCCGACAATCCGCAGGATTTTGCCGCCGCTCTTCGGGGAATCGGCTACCTGTTCATCGACCGACGCGACCTGAAGTCCGGCCTTGCCTGCTATCTGCTGGCGCGCAGGCTCGATCCCGATGACAAGACCGCGATTCGGCAGATCGACTACATCCGCGCCCGGGCGCCGGGGCTCGTGAAGGATATGGACGAAACCAAGGCTGCGGCCATTCTCAAAGCGGCAAACGTGCCTCCCACCTTCAATCCGCTCCACGTCCAGGTGCGTCTCGACATTGCCGATGAGATCAAAGACCCGAAAAAAGTCGCCGAAACGAAGGCGATTCTGACCGAGGCTCTCCGGCTCGATCCGAACAATCCCGAGGTTATCCGCAGGCTCAAGGCACTGAACTGATCCTGTTCCCGAAAGAATCGGCGGCGGAATCCGAATGGATTCCGCCGCCGCTGTTTTCAGGAGAATTCTTTCAGGATTTTCCCTTGGCTGCCGAAGATTTTGTCGTCGGAGAACCGGTCTTTTTCACGGGTTTCTTCGTCGAAGCGGCGTTCGCTTTTTCCTTCTCGTCCTTTTGCTTTTTCTTCGGTTTCGAGGGAGGGGTATAGGGGGGATTGTGTTTGCGGCTCTTTTCCTTGGACCACATATGCTCATTGGCATACTGGATCAATTCCGCATCGGACAGTTCGCCGAAGCTCCGGGCCGACTCGCCGGCGGCTGGCTGTGCGGCATCGACAGGCGACTGAGCCTGTCGGCTGATCGTGCCCGTTGCCACGGAAGCGGAGGGTGCGATCGGGGGGGCTGTGGGGGAATGGAGGGTTTTGATGATTTTTTCCAGGTCTGCCTTGAACTTCCCTTTTTCTGCCTTTGATTCCTTGGAACTCCTGGATTTCTTCGCGGGACGGGAAGAGGACGATTTCTCAGCTTTCTTGTCTTCTTCCTTTTTCCCGTCCTCGGGGGACGGTTCGACCTGGATCGAGCCGGGCTCGAATGTCTGGGCGGGAGGAGTCTGGGTCTTGAACTCGACCGGCGGGGCGACGGTTTCGACCGGCTTGGCGGCTGCGGCCTCTTTTGCTTCGATCCTGTTGCGAAGCCGATCCAGCAGGTTCCTGCCGTCCTCGGTCAGGGCTGATGCCGGCGTTCCCGCTGCGAGAGCGAGCACGCCTGCCAGCAGGACGCCTGAAAATCGATGGTGTGAATTCATTGCCTTTCCTTTCATCTGATCACGACCGCTGTACACAGACACACCACGACAGCAGATGGCGCTGTCCCGGTATCTCTGGAACGATCGGAATGGCCTTTGGCAGACCGTTTGAATGTCGAACGCTTACAGAGAGCTCTGGTTTGCCCGGCGGGCGGAAGCGATCTCGTCGTGATCGACCTTGTAGATCTTCGTGACGACGCGTCCGATGCCGTTGATGCCGAGCGCCTTGGCACCATGCCTGTCGAGATCGACGATGCGGCCGGCGATGAACGGTCCGCGATCGATGACGCGGGCCAGAATCTTCTTCCCGTTCGCCGGGTTGATGATCTTGACAAGCGTGCCGAACGGCAGGGTCTTGTGGGCGATGGGGTAGATCGAGTCGCGGATGCCGAGCCGGCTGTTTTCGACCTTTTCAGGCTTGGTCGGGCAGTCATACCATGAGGCGACGCCGAACTCGACCAGCACCTCGATGCCCGGATTTTTCTGATACACCGTATCAGGGCCGACGTACTTGTTCATCCGGGCGGCAACATCAGTGATCGGGATCGGCGCCGCATACGCGGTCGTGGACAAAAACAAGCCGATGACGAGGACTGCTGCGATTGATCGTACGGTCAAAACTCAATACCTCCGTTGATGGATCGAATCGTATCGGAATTGTAAAAGCATAAGGAAATCGCTTCCGGCTGTCAACCCGCCTCGCTTTGAGTCTGCGATGGTTGGAAAAAACAACGCATCACAGAGCCATGGAGCCAGGGATGATAGATCATTCAAACGCTGTGCCTCGGTGCCTCCGCCGCGAAAGCTTTTCCGAAACGTCGATTGTCAGCGGATGTTCGTGGGGTGAGAGAAACGGTAGGGGAGGTTCCGGAACAGTTTCCAGGTTCCGTTCTCTCGGCGCCACGTGATGACGGCGCTGATGGGGCCGGAGTCGACGTCGACGACCGGAACGATCCTGATGACTCTGACCTGCGCCGAGCAGTGCACGGTGGCGAGATCCTGGCCGTTGAACTCGGTCGATTCGATGGCGTAGGTTGCGATCTTCACGTCGCATGCGTTGAAACGGGCCTGAGCGGTCTCGATGAGATCGCTGAACGTGCTGTGAATGTCCCAGTCGTTCCCGAAATTCTCCGAGACGAGGTCGCGGAGAACATCGAGGTTCTCGCTTCCGAGGGCGGCCTGGAGCCGGACATGGGCCGCCGCGATCTCGCCCCAGCGCGCGTCTGCGCCGAGCTGGCGGGGGTCTCCGGCCTTGTAGGGCATGTTCCGGACGATCTTCCAGAAGGTGCCCTCGCGTTGCCAGTAGACATCGGTATAATACACCCCTGTCGAGCCGTCGGTTCCGGAAAAGAAGTTGCTCCAGAACGCCTCGGCCGCGATTCGTATCCGCGCCTTGCCGGCCGGCATCAGCTCCATGTCGATGATCGTCCAGGAGGCGACGGAAAAATCGTAGGTGTCGAAATACGAGGCCGTTTTGGTGAGCAGGTCGAGCCAGCCCGCCGACGAGTCCCAGTCGTTCGTGAACGAAGTGGAGACATACTGGGCGATCAGGTCGTGGTTCTCTCTGAGAACGGCGTTTTCGAGAACCCGGTGCGCCTCGCGCAGAGTGGCTTCGCAAGGTTGGAGCGCCTGCGCGGCCTCGAGGACGGGGGTTTTCACCATCTCGAGGTCGAGAATCGTTCCCGAGACGGATGACGGCTGAATCTGCAGGGCAAGCCGTATGGCGCGGGTCACGCTGGCAATGTAGGGTTCGAATTCTCGGGCTGCGATGTCCCATTCCGTCAGTTCTTTTCCCATCTGGTGCGCGCGTTCCCAGATGAGCGCCACGGCCGTGGTGTCGACGGTCACCGAGAGTCGCGTCGTGTCGCTTTCCCGGAGGTCGCGGGGAAACAGGCGCCGGCGCAGGGCGACTTTTCCGGCTTTCGCCTCGAGAACCAGCTCGGGGGAATAGGGCACCTTCGACACTGTGAACGTGCCTTCTTTCGCGGCCCATGCGGATTTTTCACCGGCGGTGAGCTGGAACTTCGAGTAATCGTTCATCACGAGCAGCGAAGGATTGATGACACCTGAATCGACGAGGTCTCCCTCGACGGGAAGACTTGCAAGACTGACGGTTCCGGAAAGTGTATAATATTCTCCGACCGGTAACGGGTTGAAGCGCAGGTTCCCCTGATCGCAGCCCGCGACGAACAGCATCGC
>JAKJFL010000395.1:0-3855 GCA_022704935.1 Candidatus Rifleibacteriota bacterium | reverse complement strand
CCGCTTGAGCGCGGGCGGTTCCGAGGGTCTGACGGCCGAGCAGATCAGAGAACGGCTGAGTGGGCTGACGGAGAGCTTGAAAAGCAGCCGAGAGCGCCAGTCCATGCTCTTCCAGAGGCTCGAGAACGTGCGAAACCGGCTCCGCTAAGGATACGAGGAGAAAAATATTTTCGAAGGGGCCTTGACAGGCCGGTTTCGAATAAGTAGGCTTGTTGCATCAGTTCTCAAACCCCAATTTTTACCAGGAGGATCCACCAAGTGAAGAAGATCGAACTCGTGCGGGAAATCGCCAAGAACACCAATCTGTCCCAGACCCAGGCCACCCAGGCTCTCGACGCCACCCTCGACATCATCAAGACCGCCATGCGGAAGCACGAAGAAGTCCGCCTCGTCGGCTTCGGCTCCTTCAAGGTCGCGACCCGCAAGGCCCGCACCGGCATCAACCCGCAGACCAAGAAGACCATCAAGATCCCGGCCACCAACGTCGCTCGCTTCGTTCCCGGCAAGGATCTGAAGGAAACCATCAACACCAACCGCCGCTGATACGCGAAAACATGCGGCCGGCACCCGTTCTGGGTTGCCGGCCGTTTTCTTTCTGTTGCCTTGCATGCCCCGGTTCTATACAATAGGGACACCATGAGCACGCAAAAGAAACGACTTGGCGATATCCTCATCGATTGCAATCTGATCAACGGTGACCAGCTGAAGCAGGCGCTGGGGTATCAGAAAGAGAAGGGTCTCAAACTCGGAGCGGCCCTCACCGAGCTCGGCATCGTGTCCGAAGACGACATCATCTGGGCGCTCGGAAACCAGCTCAACATCTCGTTCATCCACCTGAACGCCGACATCGTCGAGCCGGCCGCCGTGAAGCTCGTCCCGGCCGAGTTCGCTCGCGAGTTCCGGCTGATGCCGCTGTATCAGGCCGGAAACCAGCTCAACATCTGCATGGTGGATCCGCTCGAGTCCGAGGCCATCGAAACGCTGGCGGCGCGCCTCAGCATGCAGGTGTCGGTCTCGATCTGCACGAAGTTCGATTTCGAGCAGACCTACACCGCGATCTACGGGCCGCTCGACGCGGGCGAACGCATGACCGGCGACCTGCCGCCCACGCCGGCGGAGCCAGTCGGTGAAAAGGGCGACCGGGGTATTCCGAAAGGTCTCGAGGCGCCGGAAAAAATCATCAACTATATTCTGGGTCAGGCGATCATCAACCGTGTCGACCGCATCCACTTCGAGCCGTCGGAAAAGGGTGTCATCATCCGGTTTCGCACCTGCTCCTGCCTGACGCGCAAACTCGAGATCCCGATCAAGGTCCACCAGGAAGTCATCTCGAAACTCAAGGTGCTCTCGCAGGTCCCCGTTCCGAGCGGCGGCGCCGCCCCGGTCATGGCCGTCGGCCATTTCCGCGTCTCGGTCTCGGGCCGGTGGGTGAACGTCCAGTCGATGTTCTACCCGACCGTCAACGGCGAGATGGTTATCCTCAAGCTGAACGACTTCAGCAATATCAATATCCAGATCGGCAAGGGCGGCAAGGCGGTGCTAGACGAGATCGTCGGGTTCGTGCACGCGAACCATGGCATCCTCTATATAACCGGGCCGCGCGAGTCGGGGCGCACCACGACGCATTACTACGTGTTGAGCAGCTTCGACGTCGAAAAGAAGAAAATCGTCACCGTCGAAGAGCCCGTCCAGGCGAACCTTCCCCAGATCACCCAGATCCAGATCGGCCAGAACGGCATCGGAACCATCAAGGAGGGCCTCGAGCTCGCCTTGCTGCTCGATCCCGACGTCGTCTACATCGATCATCCTGGCGATCAGCCGATCGCCGAGGAGCTGGCGTTTGCCGGGCTGGGCGGGAAGACGATCCTGACGTCGTTCATGGCCTACGACGCGCCGAGCAGCGTCGTGCGTCTGCTGGAAAAAGTCGCGGACCCCGTCGTCATCGCCAGTTCCCTCTGCGGCTTTCTGTCGCAGCGCCTGATCCGGACGCTGTGCCCGCAGTGCAGGAAGCCCGGAACGCTTCCGCCGGAAATCGCCGAGCGGATGCACCTGCCGACCGAGCCGAGCGTCTTCGAGGCCGTGGGCTGCGACGCCTGCCACCAGACCGGATACGCCGGCCGCACGCTCGTCACCGAGTTCCTGCCCACGTCGCCGACCTTGCGGCGCATGATGATCGGCCGCCAGAGTTATCAGGAGTTCTATCAGTTCGCCCGCAAACAGGAGATTCCGACCCTGGAAGACCGCACGCTGGCTCTCATCGCGAGCGGGGAGACAAGCGTGGACGAGTTCCTGCGCCTGTTCTGAGAGTTGTAAACCATGAGCGATAACGACAGTTTCTTCAACAAATTTTTCGGAAGCGGTGACGGCACCCAGAAGCCTCCTTCGGTGCCGGGCACACCGGCCCAGCCGCCGGCCGCGCCCGTTTCGCCGCCATCGTCGCCGGGCGTGCCCCGCCCGCCGTCTCCTCCCGGCGCGCCTTCGTCGGCCGGGATTCCCCGTCCTCCGGGCATTCCCCCGTCGACCGGCGTTCCACGGCCTCCGGCATCGCCATCGACAGGCATACCGGCATCGAGCGGCGTTCCCCCGCTGACCGGCGTTCCCCAGGCACGGCCCGCGCCTGCCGCGCCAGTGGCGCAGTCGGAAGAGCATCGACCAAGACGTGCCGCCCAGATGGATAGCGAGCAGTATGCCATCACCGACCTGCTTCGTCTGATCGTCGACAAGAACGGATCGGATCTTCATCTCACGGTCGGTTCGCCGCCGATGATGCGGCTCCAGGGCAAACTCTGGCCCACCGACCTTCCGCCGCTCACCACCAAGGACACGAAGCGGCTGATCTTCGAGTTTCTAAACAACGACCAGCGCGATCGCTTCGAACGCGAACTCGAACTCGACATTTCCTACGAACTCCCGGAAGTCTCCCGCTATCGCTGTAATATCTTCAACAACCGCCTCGGCATCGGGGCCGTCTTCCGCGTCATTCCATCGAAGATCAAGACCGTGGCCGATCTGAAGCTCCCTTCGATTCTTTCCGACCTTGCGCGGCGCAACAAAGGGCTGATTCTCGTCACCGGGCCGACCGGCTCCGGAAAATCAACGACGCTTGCGGCGATGGTCGACCAGGTCAACGACGAGCGGCAGGACCACATCCTGACGATCGAGGACCCGATCGAATTCGTCCACAAGCACAAGCAGTGCATCGTGAACCAGCGTGAGATCGGCGTGAACACCAAGTCGTTCGCCGCCGCCCTGCGATCGGCTCTCCGCGAAGACCCCGACGTCATTCTCGTCGGCGAAATGCGCGACTACGAAACGATCTCACTCGCCGTCACGGCGGCCGAAACCGGCCACCTCGTTTTCGCCACGTTGCACACACCGTCGGCCGCCCAGTCGGTGGACCGCGTCGTCGACGTCTTCCCCGCGCACCAACAGGACCAGATTCGCACCCAGCTTGCCGACGCGCTGGTCGGGATCGTAGCCCAGCAGCTCATTCCGACGATCGACGGCATGAGCCGCGTCTGCGCGCTCGAGATCCTGGTGAACGTGCCCGCCGTCGCCAACCTGATCCGCGAGAACAAGACGTTCCAACTCACCTCGATCATGCAGACCAGCAAGCAGGTTGGCATGCAGACAATGGATCAGGCCCTGACGGACCTCGTGAAATCGCGGAAAATCGCGCCCGAAGAGGCCTATCGCCGCGCTTTCGACAAGAAGGCCTTCGAACAGTACAAACCCCGCTGACCGCGTCGGTTCATCACTGAATTCTCAAGATCGTTCACCACGGAGACACAGAGACACGGCGTTCCTCATAAAAGCTCTGTGACTCTGCGGTGCGTTATTTCTTTGTTGCGGTTC
>JAKJFL010000394.1:0-3857 GCA_022704935.1 Candidatus Rifleibacteriota bacterium | reverse complement strand
AGATAGCTGCACGGTGGAATACATTCAGGACGAAAGTGCACTATGCATGCAGACCGCAGCTTCGCTCGCACGGGGCGAGGTGGTCGGCTGGTTTCAGGGGCGCATGGAATGGGGCCCGCGCGCGCTGGGCAACCGCTCGATTCTCGCCGACCCGAGCCGCTTCGACATCCGCACGAAGCTGAACGCGAAAGTGAAGGAACGGGAGAGCTTCCGGCCGTTCGCCCCAAGCGTCCTTGTCGACGATGTGGCGCGACACCTGCGCGTGCCGACCGATCTCGACGCGGCGGAATACATGCTGCTTGCCCTTCCCGTGAAGGAGCCGCGCGACATCCAACGGATACCCGCTGTCGTTCAGGAAAACGGCATCACGCGGGTCGCGACGTCCCGCGCCCATGTTGTGAGACCCGAGGTGAACCCGATCTATGCCAGGCTGCTGCAGGAAATGAAAAGTCTTTCAGGGATCGGCATGATTCTGAACACCTCGTTCAACATCAGCGAGCCGATCGTCTGCACGCCGTCACACGCCGTCGACTGCTTCAAGCGCTCGAAAATGGACGCTTTGGCGATCGGATCGTATCTCGTCAAGCGGTGAGCCGCCCCCCGGACCCCCGAAAACCCGCCTGGGTCGAGCGTGTCCCGACCCGGGTTTCCGGGAAACCGACCAACCGGCTGATCTTCATCTTCCGGGCGCCCGGTTGCGCCTACGCACGGCGGCCCGAAGGCGGATGCACGATGTGCGGGTTCGGTTCGATGACCTTCGGCGCCGGGGCCTGGACGCCGGCCGACCTGATCGCCCAGGCCGAGTCGGTCCTGAGCCTTCCGGGCGCGCTGAACGGTGTCGGCGAGGTCGATTTGTACAACTCGGGTTCGTTTTTCGCCGATGCGGAGATGCCGCCCGAAGTGCGCTCGCACGTTCTCGGTATCCTGGGAAAGGCACGAGTCGCGCGAATTCTCGTCGAATCACGACCGGAGTTCATCACCGCCGAGCGAATCGACGTCTCGCGCCGGCTTCTTCCGGACACCATTCTGGAAGTTGGGATTGGGCTCGAGAGTTCGAACGACAAGATCCGTGAAACATACATCAACAAAGGATTCGGCCTGCCGGAGTTCGAACGCGCGGCGGGTGTCCTCGCCTCGGCCGGCGCAAGTCTCCTCGTGAACGTGCTTCTCAAGCCCATCGGCATTCTCGAGGATGCGGCAGCCGTCGCCGACGCAGTCAATACAGGTCGTTATATATTCGATCTTGCGAAACGACTGAGACTGCCGGCACGCGTGGCGCTCCAGCCCACGTTCATCGCACCCGGCACGCCTCTCGAACAGGAGTTCCTCGCCGGCCGTTACCGTCCCGCGTCTCTCTGGGCCGTCGTCGAGACGGTTCTCACACTTGCCCCGCTCGGAGAGACCGTCGTCGGGCTCAGCGACGAGGGGCTCGAGCCGAAACGCGTTCCAGGCGGCTGTGGCCGTTGCGACCAGGCGATTCGCGACGCCCTGCGGGAATTCAACCGTACTGGGGATACAGCGGCTTTGCGGGCTATTTCCTGCACCTGCCGTTCCGGCGCCGGGATTCAGCCGAACAACTGAAATTCTCTGACGACGATGTGGTTTGCGCCCCCGGAATCGAGCGTGCTCCGGACAAGCTCGAACCGGTCGACGCGCCAGCTCCGGTCGATTTTCAACGGCCGGCCGACTGCCCGGTGCGAGCGTGGTCGGGCAATGGTCAGATGTGCCTTGAACGGCTTCGGATCGGCCCATCGAGCAACCCCCGGTTTCAGCGCATCGGCCAACTGCATCAGTTCCGGAGACTCCACATGGATGAACCAGACACGCGGACTGCTGTCGTTCGGAAACCCGCCCGCATCGCCAAGCTTGACGGAAAAGGGTGCCATGCGTGGGGTCACGCGATCGCCGGCAGCGATGACCTCGGCAAGGTCTTCTTCCGGCACCTCGCCCATGAACGCAAGGGTGATATGCAGCTGCGCCTCGGTCGACGGCCGCCAGTCGCCCCCCAGGGAATCGGCCGCCTTGCGCAGTTCGTATCGCACATCATCCGGCACCGGGATCGAATAAAACAGTCTCATCGTTTTCGCCATGCACGCCCCCTCTCTTCACGATGGTATGTTTTTTTCTGCATACCAGAAGTCAATTTTTCGTTCCCGTTCGTGCTGAGTCTGTCGAAGCACGAAAGACTCTCGCCCCCTTCGACAGGTTCAGGGCAAACGAGCGGTTTTCATTCTCCAAAACCCAACAGCACGGTTCTATTTATTCTTCTATTTTATCAGATATCGGTCCTCTGCGTGGCCGGCTGGCTTGGCAGCATCTTCGATACGGTTTTTTTGGGGATCTTGCGACCCGGCACCGTGAATCAAGGTTCGCTGTCGCCGCGGAGAATCCGCAGAAGCAGACCGAGAGCGCCGTTGGCGGTTCGTTCCTTGACCTGGCGGCGCTCGCCGGGCCACCCGAGACGCATGGACCGGGTCCCGGCGGGTCCGGTGACGGCAACGAACGCAAGCCCCACGGGCTTCCCTTCCGCTTCCCCAGGGCCCGCCACGCCGGTCGTCGCGACGCTCCAGTCGGTACCGCACCGCTGGCGTATCGCTTCGGCCATGGCGCGGGCAATTTCTTCGGCCACGCAGCCGTGGACATCGAGCAACTCCGCGGAAACGCCGTTCATTTCCTTTGCGGCCCTGGTATAGGCGACAACTGCGGTTTTCAGCCACTCGCTGGCTCCTGGAGTATCGGTCAGCATGTCGGCAACGAGGCCGCCAGTCACGGA
Organism: Candidatus Rifleibacteriota bacterium; assembly: GCA_022704935.1. Classification (GTDB taxonomy): domain Bacteria; phylum Muiribacteriota; class Ozemobacteria; order Ozemobacterales; family Ozemobacteraceae; genus MWAR01. The sequence goes on along the minus strand of JAKJFL010000394.1, from coordinate 1,084 downwards.
TTCGATCACGGAAAGGGTTTTCCCGGCTGAAGCTAGCATGCTTCCGATGGCGCCCGCGAGCGTATCCTCGTCTCTGCCATAGACGAACCTTCCGATGCGGCGTTCGACTTCGGCAAGAACTGGCCTGGCAAGGGCTCGCGCCTCCTCCATGCCGGCGGCGCCGGCGGCGACCCGCACATCGACACCGTGGCGGCGCGCGTAGGTTGCGACGCTCGGGTTTGCGCAGGTAGTGAACTCGGCAAGCATCTCGGCGACGTTTCCCTCGCCGATGCCGATCGTATGCAGGGTCGTATCCCAGAGAATCGACGAGCCTTTCGGAAGATCGGGTTTCACCCGCTCGTTCCACATGCGCTTCATCTCATGCGGTGGCCCCGGCATCGCCACGATCGTGCGGCCGTCACGTTCGATCCACCACCCCGGAGCCGTTCCGATCGGATTCTCGAGCGATCGCCCTCCGGGAATCATCCAGGCCTGCTTTCGGTTTCCCGGAGGCATCGGCCGGCCACGTGACGCGAACATCGTCTCCAGCTGTCGAAGAAGCTCCGGATGCTCGTGCGGAACCGCGCCGCAGACATCCGCGATCGCTTCACGCGTCAGATCGTCGTCGGTCGGTCCCAGTCCGCCGCTGACCACGACGAGATCCGCCCGGCCGAATGCCCGGCCGATCGTTTCGGCAAGCCTGACGCGGTTATCGCCGACCGTCGTTTTATAGTAAACGTAATACCCAAGCCGCCGGAGTTCGCCCGCTATCCAGGCGGCGTTCGTGTCGACGAGCTCGCCCAGCAGAAGTTCCGTCCCAACGCTAACGATCTCAGCCGTCCGATTGTTCATGGTTTCACCGATATATATTATATTTTATTTATCATGTTCCAGCAGGGGCAGGTCCGAGACCCGTCCCGACATCCGCATCGGGTGGGTTCGCGTTCAGAACGCGAGGCCGTGGTGGCGGACGTCCTGACCCTTCTGCATGAAGATGGCGATCTCGGCGAGGTTCGTCGCGTGATCGGCGATGCGTTCGAGACTGCGCCCCATCGAAAGAAAATCGAGCAGGCTATCGATATGGTCAGGCTCGGACCGAAGCCGC
>JAKJFL010000393.1:0-3873 GCA_022704935.1 Candidatus Rifleibacteriota bacterium | reverse complement strand
CGTGAAGGCGATCTGCACGAACTTCAGCGGGTTGTCGCCCGCGTAGAGAAACGTGAGCAACGACGAGACGCCGAGAGCGACCGTGATCGGCGTTCCGATCAGCAGGAGCGCCAGGAACGTCCCGAAAAGCACAAGGACAATCATTTCCATGCTGGATGTTCCCAGTGGCTGGAGGAATTGGGGGAAGCGCGAGGCTACTGGGCGGCAGTAGGACGCGGGACGTGCAGGTCCTCGGCGACCTGATCGAGATCGATCTCGTCCGGATCCACGATGCGTTCCCGCTTGACGAGCCGCGCGTAGTTCACCTGCAGGATGCGGAAGGTCATCAGCGCAAAGGCAACCGGCAGGATCATGTAGAAGTATTTCAGCGGAACACCGAGTGTCTGCGCCTTCTGAAACGCATTCATCCGCCCCAGGAAGGAGATCGAAAGCGCGATGAAATAGAGGTTGAAGAAGATCCAGAACAGGTCGGCGAAGCCTTCGATCCAGGCGACTGTGCGCTCGGAAAGGAACTTGAACTGGAACGTGACCCGGTTGTGGGCCGAGATCTTGGCCGCATGGCTCGCGCCGAGGAACACGAACCAGACGAACATGTAGACCGACAATTCCTCGATCCAGCTGATCGAGTGACCGAATATCTCCCGCGAGATGATCTGCACAAAGAGGATGCTCACGAAAAACACGAGGAGTATGCGGCAGAGTATGCTTTCGATGTTGTTCAGAACCTTGAGTATCATGTTTCTCCGCCCCCTATCGGCCAGTGATCGGTCGTGCGTGGAGGTTCCTGCTCGCCTCCCCGTTGTCTGGTCATTCGGATACGGGGTCGCGGCCGAGCGAGACGAGAACCTTGTTCAGCTCCTCGACGCCGCCGATCTGGTCGTAGAACTCGGGCCAGACCTTCGTGGTCGCCAGCGTGATGAACTCCTGCTCGTTGTCCGCCGGCGTCGAGATTTCCATCCCGGCCGCGACGAGGCGTTCCTTGATCTCCCCTTCCTTCTCGCGGAGGAACCGGGCGGAGAACTCGGTCGCGGCCGCCCCGGCGTCGAGCAGGATCTTCTGATCTTCTTCCGACAGGCCCTCGAAGACGGACTCCGAAATGATGAGCGGCTCGATCGAGAAGATGTAGCGCCAGTCGGTGACGTACTTCTGCACCTCGTAGAACCGCATGGCGTTGATGGTCATGTACGGGTTGTCCTGCCCGTCCACCACGCCTTGCTGCAGCCCGGCGAAGGTTTCCGACCACGCCATTGGGGTCGGGTTCACACCCCAGGAACGGTAGGATTCGATCATGATCTCGTTCTTGGGCACGCGGACCACGAGATCCTGCAGATCCTCGACGGTCGTGACCGGGTGCTTGGAGTTCGTCAGCACGCGGAAGCCCGAATAGGCCCAGCCGATGATCCGCACGCCGGCGTCGTTGATCGTGTTCGCGATGAGCTCCTGGCCAATCTCACCCTGGGTGAGCGTCTCCGCGTCCTCGACGCTCTGGATCACGTAGGGCAGCGTCAGCGTGCCGACCGTCGGTGAGAAGGGCGTGACGTTGTTGATCGCGAGGATCGACATGTCGAGCATGCCCATGGCGGCGTCGTTGACCGTGTCCTGCTCCGATCCGAGCTGGCCGTTCAGGAACAGCGTCGCCGTGTGCTCGCCGCCGGATTTCTCCTCGAGTGCCTTGATGAACGCGACGCCGAGCGCCTCCTGCGTGCCGCCGGCGCCGTCACCGACCGCGATCTTGAAATTGGTCGCCGATGCGGGAGAGGCAGCCGCGAAGGCGGCGAGCGCGAAAGAAACGCCGAGCCCCCGCAGGGATGAAATCTGCGTCATTTGATCTCCAGTCTGCTTAACACCAAGCCACATCCGGTGGCGCTGGCAAAAACATGTGCAGCAAAACTTGACGTGGGGGTATGTCCAGTGGACGTTTTTGATGAGTCCAAGGGTATTGCCCGTATGAGCAACTACGCCGTCCCGGAAGACGTGTTCTTCGTGGACCGCAGGAGCAGCGCCCCCCTGCAGGCACAGCTCCGCGAGGCGATCGTCTCGGGGATCCTGTCAGGGCATCTGGCGAAGGGGGCGCTCATGCCCTCGACGCGGCGCCTTGCGGCGCACGTCGGCATATCGCGCATCACCGTCAGCCTCGCCTACCAGGAACTGGTCAGCCAGGGGTATCTCATCGCGCGGGAGAGGAGCGGATACGCCGTCGCAAGCGGTGTCACCGACAAGCCGAAGGCGAAGAAGACGGCGCGCGGGCGCGACGGCGCGCCTTTCGACTGGCAGGCGAGGCTGCCGGACTGTTTCGACGACTATCGCCAGATCGAAAAGCCCGCCGGCTGGCGGACTTATCCCTATCCCTTCATCTATGGGCAGATGGACTCTTCGCTCTTCGACGTGACGGCCTGGCGCGACTGCGCCCGGCGCGCCCATGGCGGTCGCGAGTTCATCGACATGGCGGGGGATGTCGCGACCGCTGACGATCCGCTCCTCGTCGACTTCATCCGCTCGCGCAGTCTGCCGCGCCGGGGCATACAGGCCGGACCGGACGAGGTTCTGGTCACGCTTGGCTCGCAGAACGCGCTTTGGCTTGCCACCGCATTGCTGTCCCATCGCGGGTTCCACGCCGCGATCGAAAATCCCGGCTACCCGGATCTCGCCAGCGCGCTCCGGTGGCACGGCGCGCGCATCACTGCGATCGACGTCGACGACAAGGGCCTTCCACCCGACCTCCTTCCCGACGATGTCGACGTGGTCTACGCGACGCCCAGCCATCACGTGCCGACCGCCGTGACCATGCCGATGGACCGCCGCGAGGCGCTGCTCGCCGCCGCCGACGAGCGCGACTTCGTCATCGTGGAGGACGACTACGACTTTGAAATGAGCTTCCTCGCCGCCCCGAGCCCGGCCCTTAAGTCGCTCGACCGGATCGGCCGCGTCATCTACACCGGCAGCTTCTCGAAGGCGCTGTTTCCCGGGCTGCGGCTCGGCTATCTCGTCGGGCCGCCCGAGTTCATCGACGCCGCCCGCAGCCTGCGCGCGCTGATGCTTCGCCATCCGCCCGGCCACCTGCAACGCACCACAGCGCATTTCCTGGCCCTCGGACACTACGACCAGCACCTGCGGCGCATGCGCAGCGTCTTTGCCGAGCGCCGCGAAGTGCTGATCGAAGCACTGGAACGGTCCGGACTGGAGCTTTGCGGGTCCGCGGACTTCGGCGGGACGAACCTCTGGGTCGGTGGTCCGGCCGGGCTTTGTGCGGCCCGGCTGGAACGGGAACTGCGCAAGGATGGTGTGCTGATCGAGGCGGGCACGCCCTTCTTCGAACAGCCCGAGGGGCCGGTGCGGCATTTCCGGCTGGGCTATTCGTCTATTCCAATCGAGCGGATCGTTCCGGGCGTCGAGCTGATCGACCGGGCGATTGCCCGGTCAGCCATGATGTAGGCCGGGGCCGCCCACCGAAACGGGATCCGGTGCGATGCAGAAGGCGCTCTCCAGCTCCGCGTCTGCCGGGCGTGGTCCGGTTCCGATGAGCTGAAGCCGGCATTCGGTGTTTGCGGGTAGATCGCCACCACGCAGCTCGGCGATCTCCGTCCGTCCTCCGGCAAGCTGAACCACCACCAAGACGCCGGGGTCGTCGGCGAAGCGGACGAAGCCTTTGGCCCGCACGAGGTGCGGCTCCGGCCGACCGAGTGCCGCCAGCAACGCGGCGCGCGAAACGGGGCCGCTGAAGTGGAGGCCGGCGCTCCAGAACACATGGTCGTGGCGCGGATCGTCTGGGGGCGGCTCATGGAACCGCCCCGGACCGAAGATCAGCTCGACGGGGAAGTCGGCGTGATCGGCGCTCAGCATCTCGATCCCGGCGAAGCGTGACGCCAGACGGTC
>JAKJFL010000011.1:0-17303 GCA_022704935.1 Candidatus Rifleibacteriota bacterium | reverse complement strand
CCGGCGCGGGCCGTGACGATGGCGTTGTGGGCGCCGGAAACGCACGGGCCGTGGTCGGCGCACAGCTTGAGCACGTTCTCCATGAAGCCCGCGGCCCATTTCGGCAGGCGCTCCTTGAACCAGAGCAGGCCGATCACCTCACCGAGGGAGTAGCCTTCCGAGATCACCTTGCTGATCTTGTGACCGGCGTAGATCAGCTCTTCGCCGGAGTCGTCAGAGATCGTGCAGGTAAAGTTCGTGGGCCGGCGCACCATGTTGCGCGCCGAGGCCTCTTTATACATCATCGGGATCGCCGGCGGCTCGACGTCCGGGATCGGCTTGTGGGCGCCCTTCGCGACGAGCTTGTCGAAGGTCTCCTTGATCGCCTTGTCGAAATCGTCGAACGAGGTCGGCACGACGGCCCCGGCGGCGCGCAGGGCGTCGTTTTTCGCCTCTGCGGTCTCGCGGCTCGCGTCGGCCTTGGCGCCGGCGTGGCCGAATTGTATACCTTTCGGCATATATTTGATCGAGGTGCCGGTGACCCACATGACGAGCGGTTTCTTGATCTTGCCCGAACGAAGGGCTTCGACGATGCGCCACTCCTCCTCGCCGCCGACCTCGCCGAGACAGACGAGCATCTTGATCGACGGGTTGGCTTCGAAGCGCATCAGGTGTTCGAGCAGGTTCGAACCGGCGAACGCATCGCCGCCGATGGCGATGCCTTCGAACAGGCCGTCGCTGTTACGCGCGATGATGTTGTAGGCCTCGTTCGACATGCCGCCCGACTTGCTGACGAAGCCGACCGAACCAGGCCGGTGCAGCTTGGACGAGCAGATGTTCTCGATCGTGCCGCCGGTGTTGCCGATCTTGAAGGCGCCGGCCGCAATGCCGCCGACCGTGGCCGGCCCGATGATGACCTTGCCGCGCTCGATGGCGACGGCGCGCATGTGGCGCGAGAACCGCTCGGGAATCCCCTCGGCGATGACGCAGACAGTGCGGATCTGCTCGATGTCGAGCGCCTGCATCGTCGTGTCGTAGGCGGAGCGGAACGAGGCGAAGTTGATCATCACGTCGACGTCGGCGTTTTCAGCGACGGCCGAGGCGATGTCTGGATATACCGGCACGAATATTTCCTTCTTGCCGTAGAAGCACTTGGTCGTGCCGCTGCGGCCCGGATCGACGACGCCGGCCACGGAGGGTTTTTCCCGTTTACAGCAGTAGTCGAAATCGAGCATGCGCTGGATCGCGTTGGTCTGCATGCCGAAGATGATCGCACGGGTGTTCCTGTCGAACAGAAGATATGACGGTCGTTTCATAATCGTCTCTGCTTCCTTTCCGCTGTCACGCCGTCTGCAGGGCGTCGCGCACGACACGGGTCATGTGGTAGTCGGGCCCGTGAACCTCGATCGGCAGACCCAGCTCGGCCGCCGCCGCCTTGATCTTGGCGAGTCCCTCGTGGTAGTTCGGGCCGCCGCGCCGCACGAAGATGCGGGCGTTCACGGCCTGCAGCTTCTTCGCGAACTCCTTCATGGCCATGATGATGCCGGTGAAGGTTTTGGCCACGTCGGTGAAGTTGGCGATACCGCCGCCGATGATCAGGCACTTCGGCCGTCCCTGCGGATCGGGCTTGCGGGTCATCAGGTCCATGACGACCTTCGCGTATTCATAGGTGAGCTGGGTGCTGGGGTCGCCGGAATACTCGCCGTAGAAGGCCAGCTCCTTCGCGTAGCCCAGGTCGCACACGGTGTCGGCGAAGATGACCGAGGCGCCGCCGCCCGCGACCATGTTCCAGACGAGGCCGTCGGGGTTGAGCAACGTCATCTTGAGGGAAGCGCCCGACATCGCGTCGAGCTCGCGCACTTTCCGTTCCTCCGGCGAGAGCGTGCGGCCGAACGCAGCCGGGAACTCGATGTCGTCGCCCCAGAACTTCGCCGCGCAGAACTCGGCGGTATCGTCGAGCTTGGCGACCATGTCGAGCGGGATGATCGACTCGCCCGCGATGGCGAACGGATTGATCTCGAGATAGGCGAAGTGCATGGCAGCGAAATACTTGTACAGGCCGATGACGAATTTCGTGACGAGCTTCTTGTTCTTCCCGAGCGCGGCGGGAAGCATCTTTTCGACGTCGACGGCGTCGATGCCGGCGAGCACCGGCACCGGGATCTGGACGACTTTTTCCCAGTTTTCCTCGACGTTGATGCCGCCTTCGAGCGAGAAGTAGATCACATCGCCCTCAGCCGTCGACTTGATCGCGACGTAGTATTCGGCTTCGTGAGGGACGCAGGGCTCGATCAGGAAATGGGTCAGCGTGCCGGTCGTCTCGCCGACCTTCGTGGCCTTGCCCATCCGCTCCATGATCCAGGCTTTCGTCTCGTCGAAGTTTTTGTTGACGAGAACGAGGCCGTGTTTGCCGCGCTTGCCGAACAGCTGGTCGGGCTTGGCGACCAGCGGCATCGAACCGAGCCAGGGGTTGTCCGTGCGAAGCTGCTTCCAGTCGGTCTTTTCATCGACGAGAACGATCTTGCCATCGTAGCCGATGCCGCCGCTCAGATACTCGCCCAGATGCCGGGCCAGCATCTTCTTGCCGTGATACTCACGGATACCGCGTTGTGCCATGAATCCTGCTCCTTTCCCTGTCATGCTGCTCTCATGGGCTGCATGTCCTATGGGTATATAGTACCTTATCCCAACCGTCAAGCATATCAAGGGGGAAACAGGCGCATCGCGATGCGCCCCGAACCACGGAGTCATGCAGAATGAACACCGCCCGTTCGCCCTGAGCCTGCAAATAGGGCGAGGGGCTCTCGTGCTTCGACAAGCTCAGCACGAACGGAAACGCGAAATTGGCTTTACGGTATGCAGGAATCAATACTCACGATTGTCCACCAGGTGCGACGGGCACGTCGCACATGTGTGGTTCAGGTGCGACGTCGCATTCACCCGGGCGTAGGAAACTGGCTTTGGAAGCGATCTTCTGCAGTGGCACGTTTTTTGTTAGTTAAGATTCGGATATCATGTGTACCGCCCTTTCGGTGACATCGGAGGTTAAATAGTCATGGATATGAATCGTTTGACGCAGAAGTCGCAGGAAGCGCTGCAGAAGGCGCAGAACCTTGCCGTGGAGTATGGGCACACCGAAGTTTCGCCGGAGCATCTTCTCGCCGCGCTGCTCGAGGATGCGGAAGGGCTCGTTCCCCGGTTGTTCAACCGTATGAACGTTCCGCTCGAGGACCTGAAATCGAGATTGATCGGCGAAATCACCCGGAAACCGCGCGTCTCGGGGCCAGGCATGCGGCCCGACCAGGTGTATGTCACACGCGAGCTGTCGCAGATTCTCGTCAATGCGGAATCCGAGATGAAGGCCCTGAAGGATGAGTATCTGTCCGTCGAACACCTGGTGCTCGCGACGATCGCCTCGGGTTCATCGACGCCGTCGGGAAAACTGCTCGCCTCGTTCAAAATCGATCGCGAGCGGCTTCTCAAGGCTCTCACCGAGACCCGCGGCAACCAGCGCGTCGTTTCGGCCAACCCCGAACAGACCTACGAGGCGCTCGAGAAATACGGTCGTGATCTCGTACGCGAGGCGGGAAAGAACAAGCTCGACCCGGTCATCGGGCGCGATGACGAGATCCGCCGCGTCATCCGCATCCTGTCGCGCAAGACGAAGAACAATCCCGTCCTGATCGGCGAGCCCGGCGTCGGCAAGACGGCCATCGCCGAGGGGCTCGCCCAGCGCATTCTGCGAGGCGACGTTCCCGAAGGGTTGAAAGACAAGACCATTTTCGCGCTCGACATGGGCGCCCTGATCGCCGGCGCGAAGTTCCGAGGCGAGTTCGAGGAGCGTCTGAAAGCCGTCCTGGCCGAGATCAAGCAGAGCGAGGGCCGCATCATCCTGTTCATCGACGAGCTGCACACGATCGTAGGGGCCGGCAAGGCCGAAGGTTCGATGGACGCCGGCAACATGCTCAAGCCCCTGCTGGCGCGCGGCGAGCTGCACTGCATCGGCGCGACGACACTCGACGAGTATCGCAAGCACGTCGAGAAGGACGCCGCGCTGGAGCGCCGTTTCCAGCCTGTTCTCGTCGAGCAGCCCGACGTTCCCGACACGATCTCGATCCTCCGTGGGCTCAAGGAGCGGTTCGAGGTGCACCACGGCGTCCGCATCGCCGACTCGGCGATCGTCGCCGCGGCGACGTTGTCACACCGGTATATCACCGACCGGTTCCTGCCCGACAAGGCCATCGACCTGGTCGACGAGGCCTGCGCAACTATACGCACAGATATAGATTCAATGCCGACGGAGCTCGACACGGTCACGCGTCGGATCATGCAGCTTCAGATCGAGGAAGCGGCGCTCGCGAAAGAGAAGGACGAGGCGAGCGCGGCGCGGCTGGCCGATGTCCGGAAAGAGATCGCGGACCTGAAAACCCGCTCGGATGCGATGAAAGCCCAGTGGGAAAGCGAGCGGGACGTTATCCGGAAAGTGCAGGCGCTTCGCGCCGAGATCGAGAAGATGCATCGCGATGTCGAGGCCGCCGAGCGGTCCTACGACCTCGAGAAAGCCGCCGAACTGCGTCACGGCAGGCTTCCGGCCGCACAGAAGCAGCTGGCCGAACTCGAGGCGGAGCTGAAGCGCAAGCAGTCGACCGGCCGCCTGGTGCGCGAGGAGGTGAACGAAGAAGAGATCGCCGCGATAGTCAGCCGCTGGACGGGTATCCCGGTCACGCGGCTCGTCGAAGGCGAGCGCGAGAAGCTGATGAAGCTCGACACCCTGCTACATGAGCGCGTCATCGGCCAGGACGAGGCGGTCAGCCTCGTCGCGGACGCAGTGCTGCGATCACGGGCCGGCATCAAGGACCCGCGCCGCCCGATCGGCTCGTTCATTTTTCTCGGCCCCACCGGCGTCGGCAAGACCGAGCTGGCGCGAGCCCTCGCCCAGGCCCTGTTCGATACCGAGGAGAACATGGTCCGGATCGATATGAGCGAGTATATGGAAAAGCACGCCGTCTCGCGGATGATCGGCGCGCCTCCCGGCTACGTCGGGTATGACGAGGGCGGCCAGCTCACCGAGGCCGTGCGCCGCAAGCCGTATTCCGTCGTGCTGTTCGACGAGATCGAGAAAGCCCATCCCGACGTGTTCAACGTGCTGCTCCAGCTGCTCGACGACGGCCGGCTCACCGACTCGCAGGGCCGCACCGTCGACTTCCGGAACGTCGTCGTCATCATGACCAGCAACATCGGCTCCCAGACGCTGCTCGACGGCATCTCGAGCACCGGTCAGCTCGCCCCGGACGCCCGGAAGGACGTGCTGGCCGAACTGCGCCGCTCGTTCCGGCCCGAGTTCCTGAACCGCGTCGACGACATCGTGCTGTTCACGCCTCTCTCGAAGGAGCAGCTCGGCTCGATAGTCGAGCTCCAGATCGGTGATCTGCGGAAGCGGCTCGCGGAGCGGCGGCTGACCCTCGACGTCACCCCGGCCGCGAAAGAATGGCTGATCGAGCGCGGCTACGACCCGGTTTACGGAGCCCGGCCTCTCAAGCGGCTCGTGCAGAAAGAAGTCGAGACACGCCTCGCCCGGCGGCTGATCGCCAACGCCATTCCGGACGGTTCGGCGCTTTCTCTCGATGTACGTGCTGACGATCCGGTGATCGAGGTAAGATAGTTCCGAATCTGATGCGCCATTCCAGTGCGCGGAAGGGACGAGCGATATGACAGTCACACGCAGGGCCCGGCAGGGATCGATCGGGTGGGTCGTTCTCAGGTATATCGTCCTGCTGATCGTGCTCACGGTCGGCATGGTGATGATCGACCCGAACTACTTTCAGCTTGGGATCGCCGAAGGACTGATGGGGCTCGAGGATTCGAAGGCCCCCGCAACGCCCTTCGCGACTGAAATGACGTTCACGGCGGCGGCAGGCGACGCGTTCAAGATCGATTTCGGGGCCAAACAACGGGAGCTGCGGGACGTGCGAATCGAACTTCTCGACCCCGACGGAAAGACGATCACCGACCAAGTGAATCACCTGCTTCGGCCACCCGACCCGAGCGCAAAGCCGACGTGGCTCACAGTCTACTCCCCCGCCCATCGCAACGGCACGTACACCCTCCGGTTGTCCCAGAACGCAGCCGGCCAGGCGAAGGTGTACATTTTTCAGGGCCCATTCGTCACGCGCATGATTTACCTGCCGATATTTGCCGCAATTCTTCTTTTCGTCTTCGATATCATCAGGCGGGCCCGTACCGGCAACGGGAAGGAGATTCAGACGGCCTGACCTGCGAAAACAGATGTTCCCCCTAATTGGCTCCTGCATGACACAACGCAATTTCGCGTTCCCGCTCGTGCGGAGGTCGTCGAAATACGAGGGGCTGTCGCCCACTTCGACAAGCTCAGGACATGCTTCGAGAAACTCGGGGCGAACGGGTGTTTTTCGCTTTGCAGGAGTCCATGGAAGATAACGGGCCGAGCCAGGGGCATTGCGCGATGCGTCCCTCCCGCAGAGATGGTGATATGTGTCATGTGGGAGAATGGAGATTCAGCCGCACTTTACGGCCCCCGGGATCGATCAGTATAATTACATCAAATTATCAAATGTCGATCTCGGGAGGTACACGATGAAACGCATCTCCGTCAGCCGGTTCCAGGCTTCACTTTTCATGCTGTTGATAGCTTCGACGGCATTCGGCCAGAGCGACAGCCGGGCCATCTACGATCAGTATATCTCGACGTACAAAACCTACAAGGATGCCGTTTCAAACGGTCTGCCCGAGGCAGAAGTCAAGAAGGCGCTCGAAGCCTACACGCAGGCCAAGCGATCGTACGAAGCCTCGCTGAATGCGAAGTCGGACGACGGCCAGGGAGCCGCGCCGACCGATCTGACAACCGATCAGACGTCTTCCGCGAACGATGTGACTGGTCTTTCCGACGGGACGTCCGGTTCGGGGCGCATGGCCACGGCCACCGCCCAGATCCCGGCCGCGATCAGGAACATGGTCCAGGCCCTCTGGAGCGATGCGAACCGGCGGTCTCCCGATGCCGCGATTTCGACCATCGAGAGCTACATCGCCGCGAACCCGAACTCCCCATATGCGGCACAGCTGAAATATGAAGTCGCGAAGGCTTACGAACAACTCAAGGGCGACGTGAACAAGGCGACGGCGCTCCTGAAAGAGATCGCGGCCGATTCCCGCCATCCGGCCATGGCCGCCGAGGCGCAAGCACGGCTCAGGTTTTACGACGCGAACAAGCAGTATGCCCAGTGGAAGAACACTCTCACCGCCAAATATTCCGGTCTGGCGGCGGAGTATGGAAAGTATCGAGACACCTCGTGGCTGGCGTTTCCAGTGAAGATTTTCCGGTTTGGTTCGTATTTCAAGGACGTCTGGTCGTTCACCAATACGCAGGACGACTACCTGAAGTTCATGATCGCTTATGAAAACATGGCGGCGCGCTTCCAGCCTGCCCCCGACATCTCGTTCGACCAGTTCGAGACCTCGACGGGCAACAAGATTGCCGATCCCTCTGACGTCCGGCTGCTCTACGAAAACTCGAAATCCTGGTATACCCGTTGGAAGCTCGTCAACGAAGCTCGGCGCTCGATCGACGTGCAGTATTTCATCGTCGACAAGGACATCTTCGGCCTCGCGCTCCAGGGCGCGCTTCTTCGCAAGGCCCGCGAAGGGGTCAAGATCCGGTTCATGATGGATGCCCGGGGCACCAAGGGATTCACCCGCAAGCTGATGGGCCAGGATTTCGTCCAGGAGCTGGTCACCTACCCGAACGTCGAGGTCAAGGTGTTCAACCCGGTCCATGAAAACCTCGTCACGTTCGTGCTCGACCCGCGGAAGCTCATGGCCAGCAACCATGACAAGATCCTCGTCGTGGACGGCGAATACTCGGTCGTCGGCGGCCGCAACATCTCGAGTCACTACTTCGTCGATGCCGAAGACATGCCGACGGCGTACCGCGACTGCGACGTCGTCGTCCGCAGCACCGACGTGGCCGACCAGCTCGACAAGGCGTTCGATGAAGAGTTCGCCGAGCGCAAGCAGACGAACATCGTGGCCGACCTGTGGGGAAACATCGACGTCATGAGCAAAGAGCTGGAACTCGCGTTCGCGGCCATGGGCGCCCACATAACCGGAAGCGTCTTCACGCCGGCCCAGAGCCTCGACAAGCGTCGGGCCAAGGCCCTCGAGGAGTATCGCGGCGAGCTGGCCGGATACAAGCATCTGAAGGGTTTCTCCGGCTTCGAACCGTTCGCGGGTTCGCATGAAGCGCCGGTCAAGATCATAGACAAACATTCGCTCGCCGGCCCCCGCAACGACATCACCGACTGCCTCGTCCGATTCATCGACGGGTCACGCTCCGAGATCGTCATGCAAAACCCGTACGTCGTTCTGTCCGACCGCGTCATGGGTGCTCTCAAGCGCGCCAGCGCGCGCCGCGTCCGTATCATCGTCCACACCAACAGCCCGGCCTCGACCGACAGCCTGGCGACCCAGGCCATGTTCTACGCCGACTGGAAGAACATACTAAAGAACCTCCCGACGGCCCGCATCTTCACCTTCGCCGGCCAGCGGAAACTGCATGCCAAGAACTTCGTGTTCGACGGCAAGATTTCGATCGTCGGCACCTACAATCTCGACTCGCTGAGCGAGGAAGTGAACTCGGAAGTCGTCGCGGCCATCAAGTCACGCTCCTTCTCCGCCGAACTGCGGTCTGGCATCATGTCCGACATCGCGGTTTCGAAGGAATACAGGATCGAGATCGACAGGAACGGCGATGCGAAGGCCGTCTTCGGCCCGGACGACCTGCCCGGAAAGAAGATGTGGCTGATGAAGGCTCTCTCGAAGCTCACCTTCCTGAAATCGATGATCTGACGATACTGCTCATCACTCGCAGGCTCCGGAGGATTCCGGGGCCTGCGGCATTTTTCACGCAGTTCAGCCACCGGGTTCCGACAGCGGGTTTCGCCGGAAAACGTAATGCGTTGCCCTGCGGGAACGGCCTCCCGAGGGAGACAGACAACCCAAAATCGGATACACTGAGATGATCGAACATCATCCGGAGGATTTCCGATGTCTCTGCTGTGCCTGGCCTGCCTGTTTCTGATGCTTTCCGCCCCACCCGCCCTTGCAGCGCCCATCGCCTCGCGAACTTGGACTGTCCCGGCGCCACTGGAAATCCAGCTGAACAGGCTGGGAGCAGGACAATGCATCTGGGTCGTTCCTGACGATCCCGCCTCCATTCCGGCGACCGTCGTTCTATTACGGAAGCGCGACAACGCGTGGGAAATCGCACGCCCCCCCTTCCCCGCCGTCATCGGGCGGAGCGGCATGGCCCAGGAAGGCGAGAAGCGCGAAGGAGACGGCCGCACGCCGTCCGGCATCTTCCCGCTCGGGTTCGCGTTCGGCTACGCCCCGACTCTGGATATCCGATGGAGGTATCGGCCGTCGAGTCCAGACGACGTCTGGATCGACGATCCCGAGGCACCCGACTACAACACCCTGGCCAGGAAAAGCCACACGAAGGCGAAATCCTTCGAGTATCTGAAGCGTGCGGACGATTTGTACAAGCTTGGGCTCGTCGTCGAGTACAACACGGCCCCGGCAGTGCCGAACCTCGGAAGCGCCATTTTCATGCACCTCTGGAAGGACCAGACCACGGGCACAGCTGGCTGCGTCGCCATGGCGGAGCCCTCCATGCTCGGCCTGCTCGCCTGGCTCAATCCCGATTTTCGCGTCTATGTCGCTATCTTTCCATGCGAAGAACCGTCCGCAAACGGCGCGCCACGACTCAAGCCATGAACATCAGCGCGATTCTCCCGAGCAGGGAAATCGCGATCCCCCAGGAACAAATGGTGTACAGCAGATACCATCCAGGCGTCGCCGTCTTCAGCACATCGATCGAATCGACGTAGACCACTTCGCAGGCGGTTCCGCCCGTATCCGTGCGGGTCGTGCTGCTCTGGCGCCAGAACTCGTAGTTGTTCGAGCCCTGGTAATCGCACAGCATGCCCCGAAGACGCACCTGGTCGCCCTTCCTGATCGTGGCGATCTTTCGGCGGGTGGCCGGGTCTTTCGTGATCAGGTGATTGTTCGCGATGTGGGCGTGGCTGAACGTCACGCCGGCGGGGAACTCCCAGTTGATGCACCACGAGCTGCTCCACATCTTCACCCGGTGGTAGTCGTGGATTTTCAGGTTGTCGCCCCAGATCACGCCCAGATCGAGAGTATCGACCGAGTCGGCGGTGTGGTAGATGTCCCACCAGGCGTTGATGTCGTTGTGATCGACCACCAGGCCCCACAGCTCGTATTCCGCGACCGGGCGCACCCGATACTGCACCCCACGATACTCGAACTTGAACTCCTTGCGGGTGGTCGGCGTCTGAACCGGCTCCTGGAAGAGCACCGGAAGGATCGCCTCTTTCGGCGGAAGGGCGCCCTTTTTCCAACCGGCGGCGAACCAGCCGCACAAGGTCACGACCAGCAGCCAGAAGAAGACCTTTTCCAGCGTCTCGCGTGCAGGCATCGTCGTTCTCCGGTCATTTCCAAGGGAATCGGCTCTCCGAGTCGTCTGACTCGCGGCGCATGGGAACCAGACAAATATCTATAAAGCAATAGATATATCGTCGTTCATTTAGAAATATGTTCAGGCGGCGCCGATATCCTTGCGGTAGTGGATATTTCTGAGCGCCAGCTTCTCGATATCGCCGTAGGCGAGGCGGCGGGCGTCAGCGAGGGTTTCGCCGACGGCGGAGATGGTGATGAGTCTGCCGGTGCGGAACACCCATTCCCCGGACGGGCCGATATCGTTCGACGAATGATAGATGGTCGAATCTTTCACGTCTTCCATTTTGAGGATCTCGGGAAGGGCCTCGTCGTCATTCGGATAGCCGGCGCGTGCGAGCACGACCGATACGGCACTGTGCTTGCCGAACGCCACTTCCGAGCCGGTCGAGTCGAGCCGACCGAGGGCGCAGTCCATCAGCAGGGAAGCGAGGTTGCCGCGGAACCGGGCGAGGATGCTCTGGGTTTCGGGGTCTCCGAGACGCGCGTTGAACTCGAGCACCTTCGGCCCCGTCGCCGTCAGCATGAGCTGAAACGAGAGGAAGCCGCGGTACATCAGCTTGTCGGCCTGCATGCCAGCGACGGTCGGAATGACGATCCGCTGCCGGATGCGCTCTTCGAGTTCGGGGGTGAGGTCGGGAGACGGGCTGACAGCACCGAGGCCGCCGGTGGTCGGTCCTTCCTCGTTGTCGTGGGCGCGCTTGTAGTCGCGGCAGGAACTGAACGACACCCACTGGTTTCCGTCGGTGAGAATCGTGTAGGAGCACTCGACGCCCTTAACGCGCTCCTGGAGGATGATGGGCGGGCCGAAGCTCTTGAACAGGCGGTGAGCGGCTTCTTTAGCCTCCTCGACGGAGTTCACGACGGCGACGCCCGTGCCTCGGGAGAAGCCGTCGCACTTGACGACGCGCACCCAGGGGTTTTCGTCGAGGAATCTCTCGGCCTCGCGCGGATTCGCGACGACCTGGGTCATCGGCGAGGGAATGTTGTGCTTCACCATGAAGGCCGCGGCGAAGGCTTTGCTGGTCTCGATCCGGCCGGCGTCGGCGGCGGGGCCGATGACGGGAATGCCCGCCCTGACGAGCGCGTCGACGGTGCCTTCGGTCACGTATCGCGACGAGCCGATCACGGCCAACTCGACGTTGTCGCGCGCGAACTGGACGAGCTCGGCGTTACCCCTGAAAGGCTGGCACGCAGCGATATCCCGCATTCCGGCATTTCCCGGGCAGGCGAAAATCTTCAGGACCGACGGGGAATGGGAAAGAGAGTGAACCAAAGCATGCTCACGCGCTCCGGAACCCAATACGAGAATCTTCACTGCACAGCCTCCACAACCGGACCTCTGATCGCCGGCGCCAAATGGTACTACAGATCCCCCTCCAAGTCAATTCCACAGCGGCTTTTCCAAACCACGAAGACACGGAGACCGTTCCTCCGCAGAAGCACTCCGTTGAAAACAGCACGAATTTGAGGCACGAAAACGCGGTATCTGCGGATTGGTTCTCTAAGAAAAGCCCCCGCCTAGGAAGGCGGGGGCTTCATCGGGATGTATATCGATTACTTTGCTTTGTTCTTCAGGGCGTTGTACTGGTCGGAATAGACTTTGAGTTCTTCGTAGACTTTTTTCGCTTCGTCGTATTGCTTGTTTTCGACCAGCTTGTTGTATTTGAGATAGGTTTCGTAATACTTCTTCTCGACGGTCTGGATGTCGCCGCTGACCGACACTTCGACGTTCGAGGTCGGGGTCATGCCGGTGCCGAGCTGGCCGCCCGAGTTGATGCCGAGACTCTGGCCCTCGCCGAAGGTGATGCCGGAACCCTCGCCCGTGGTGTTGGAAGCTTCGGTCGTGAAGGTTTTGCCCTTGTTGAAGATGCTGATCTTCTTGCCCTTGAAGATGCCCTGGACCCACTTGGCGACCTTGCTGCCGACCACGCCGCCGACGATGCCGCCGATGATGGGCCCTACGATCGGAATCGGAGAGAGAAGCGCCATGCCGATGGTGGAGCCGACCGAGGAGCCGATCAGGTCGACCGGGTCGATCTGGCGGAGGGCCTTGCCGAGATTGAACTGTCCGTTCTTGATGTCACCGGCGAGCGAGGAGCCGATCTGGCCGCCCGCCGAGCCCATCATGACCGGAACGACCGCGCCGACGAGGGCGCCCACCGGGCCTGGCAGGAACGCGCGGACGAGCGAAGCGGTGAACTGGCCGCCCGCGGCGCCCAGGGCCGAACCCATGACGCTACCGGCGAACTCGACCGACGCGACGGCCTTGGCGGCCTTTCCGAACGACGGCTTTTCACCCTTGATCACCTGGAGGGCCAGGTTGGTGCCGACGGCGACGGTCGTCGTCACGGCGAGGTTGGTGAACGAGAAGCTGCTCTTGAGCGACTGTTTGGCGTTCTGTGTGCCTTCGGCAACGCCCTTCTGCAGCTTGCCCGAGAAGGTGTCGGCATACTGGACGTCGGCCTGGGGCTGAAGCGTGCCTTCCTGCTCCTTGCCGGGGTCTTTCTTGTCGCCCTTCTTCATGAGGCCGACCTTCTGGGCCAGCGCCACGATGCGTGCGCGGATGGCATCGATGATGGTCTTCAGCTTGGTTTTGAGAGCGTCGACGATCGTCTTCAGCTTGGAAACGAGAGCGTCGCCCTTGCCGTTCATCGGCATCTGGCCGGCCTGAACGCCAAGCTCATTGAGACCGACGCCGAGCTGCTGCTCAAAAGACGGATCGGCCGAGAGGCCGCGTTCGGCATACCAGTTGTCGACCTGGCCCTTGTAGGACTGGGCGCCCTGGTTGACCATCGACTTGGTGTTGCCGATGATCGCCTTGATGCGCTCACCGATGGTCATCGCTTCCATGTTGGAGGGGGCGATCTTGTTGTAGAGCGGCGTCGCCGTCGTCTCGATCTGCTTGAGCGCAGATTCGATCGTATTGAGGTTGGTCTTGAGCATGCCGATCTCGGGAACGTTGTTCATCACGGACGAAAGATCGACCTTCGTTCCGGCCGGAATCTGCGTGACGGTCGTTCCCTGCTGCGCATAGGCCCCGAACGTCGAAGCCACGAACATCAGCACGGTGAAAAGGGAAACCACCCTGATCCTGAATCTGCTTCGAAACATCATATACTACCTCCATTCCGTGTAGGAGCGGTTTTACACCGGTGAGCGGTACAACATTAGCTTCAATTATAGAAACGGATCATCGAAGCGTCAATGTCCATTGTCGCAGTGCGACGTTGCACCGTATCTGGATGCCACGCATGGGAAACGGGGAAACAGACATCCGATGCGGCGCTCGAGGCAAGAGGCCTCAGCTGGCAAGAATTTTGCGACTTCTTTCAGTCGTTGCATCATTTTTTCGACCACATGATTCCGGAGGTGTGTTCCATCATGACAAACGCCATGAAAACTTATGCCCTGCTGGCGGCCCTGATAGCTCTCACGCTCCTCGCCGGCCAAGCAATCGGCGGCGAGCAGGGGCTGTTTGCGGCCCTCGTGATCTCGTTCATCATGTCGTTCGTGAGCTACTGGTTCTCCGACTCGATCGTGCTGACCATGTATGGCGCGAGACCGGCCCATCCCGAACGATTCGAAGCTCTCCATCAGATCGTGGAAGCGCTGGCCAAACGGGCCGGCATTCCCACCCCGCAGGTTTACATCATTCCGACGATGTCTCCAAACGCGTTCGCGACCGGTCGCGGCCCAGGGCACAGCGCCGTCGCCGTCACGGAGGGGCTTCTCGCGACTCTGAGTCGTGAGGAACTGACGGGCGTTCTCGCCCACGAGATCGCGCATATCGCGAATTATGACGTCCTGCTCTCGACGGTGGTCTCAGTTCTGGCCGGCTCGCTGTCGTATCTCTCGCGCCTGGTGTTCTGGACCGGCATGCCGTCGGACCGCGACGGAGACGGTCAGCGAGACAATCCGCTCCTGGGGCTCGTATCCATGATTCTCGCCCCGCTCGTTGCCCTGTTTCTCCAGATGGCGATCTCGCGAAGGCGGGAGTATCTCGCCGACGAGACCGGCGCACGCCTCTGCGGCGAGCCCCGGTGGCTGGCCTCGGCCCTGTCCCGACTCGAGCAGGGTGTCGCGGCACAGCCGATGAACGGCGCGGAGCCGGCGACCTCCCATATGTTCATCGCCTCCCCGTTCAGCGGCGGGGGCCTCGTGGAGCTGTTTTCCACCCATCCTCCGATGCGGGAACGCATCCAGCGTCTCCTGGAAATGAGGATCTGAACTTTCTTTCAACCGTCAGGCAGGCGGATGCAGGCGCTTCGGAAGGCACGACATCGCTTCGGCGAGGGTCGGCAGAGCAGCCCTTCCGCCGAGCGCCCGACATTTCAGGGCCGCAACGGCTGCGGCGAAGCCGAGGCAGGTCTGGATCGGCCATTGTTTCGTCAGGGCGTAGATCAGGCCGCCGTGAAAGGCGTCGCCGCAGCCGGTCGTGTCGACGACGGGGCTGATCTTCCAGGCGCGCTGACGAAACAGGACCCCGTTCGCGGCCGCCACGCAGCCTTCCTCTCCGAGCGTGATGCAGACCATGCGCGCGCCGTAGGTGGCCAGTTCCTGGAGCGCCTCGACCGGGTCTTTCGTGTTCAGAAAGCTGAAAGCAAAGCCTTTTCCGACGACAAGGTAATCGATCATGGGCAGCAGAGGCTCGATTTCCGGTCGATAGGTTCCCGAATCGAGCATCACGGGGATCTTCATCCGGCGCGCGATCTTCGCCGCCTCGATCGAGGCCTGGATGTGCAGGCCGTCGAGGTGCAGGAACCGGCTCTGCCTGATGACGTCTTTCTGCAGCTCGTCGATCTCGAGCGGAAAGGCGGAGCCGCGGTGCCAGAAAATCGTGCGACGGCCAGTTCCCCGCTCGACGGCGATAAAGGCCGTCTGCGACTCCTTGTCAGGGGCCGTGACGAGTCCTTCGAGATTCACCCCTTCGTCGGTGAGTCCCTGATGAATCAGCTTTCCGTATTCGTCGCCGCCGATCTTTCCGAGAAAAGCAGTCGTGAGGCCGAGGCGTGCGGCCGCCACGAGCGCCGTTGCCACCGGGCCGCCGCCCTGGATCTGAAATGCCGACGTTTCGGCCTTCACGTCGGCGGGCGGATATTCGGCCACCGTCGCGAGCATGTCGATGGAACATTGGCCGAGACCGGCCACGTCGAACCGTTTCATACCCCAGATACTACCGCAATCGATACTCCCGGTGCGAGCGAAGGACAAGAATTTCCGGCGCATTTGCTCAGAAAGCTACGTGATGGCATAATACGGAAGAGAACTTCGACAGGAAACATCGTGATGTGAGTACAGGCAATTCACGCCCCCCTGTATCGGCCGGATCTTCGCCGATCCAGGATTTGCGAAAGCTGTTGTCATCGTGGGCCAAGGAAGCCGGCCCTCCGATGTCGCGCCCCTCATGGAACGATCTCCAGCTGCTGTTGCTCCCCCTGAAAGGATCTCCTGCGGCTTTCTGGGATACCTTTCTTCCCTCGCTTCCCCCATCACACGCGCTTCTCGCGGCCATGGTCATCGCCCAGACGGATTCCCAGGTCCGAGCCGCCTTCCTGCAGCGGGCATGTATGGCTGCTCTCCAGACGCCGCCGGCCCAGCTTTTCGAGATCCTGAACCTGTTTTCGAAAGAGCTCGTTCTATCTGGATTCGGCCCCGCCCTGCTTTCTCCTGCACCCCTCGGCCCTCTGGCCGCAGCCGTCCTTGCAGGGCTCGAGATCACCATCGCGCCCGGCGACATCCCGATCGTGCTGGCCGCCTCGACGGGCGGTGCCCAGGTGCTGGATCATCTCGCACGCCTCGTCCCGCCAGACCACGTCGAATCGGTCATCCAAGACCTCGACACGCAGCTCGATGCCTCGAAACCCGGCATCGCCGACCTGCGCGACGCGTTCGTCAAACGGCTGAAGGCGACTCCCCCGCCACCGCTCACTGCCATGGAAACCAGCCAGACAACGCCGTCTCCCGCACAGGCATCGACGACGGCCCAGCCACCGCGTCCCGAGGAAACCATGGCGCAGGCGCAAGCTCGTCTTGCAGGGCTTCGTCCTGCAGACGCAGGCAGAAGCAAGGGTGGCGATGCAAACACTATATCTAACACTATATCAAGCTCCATGCCCGGCATCGATAGAAATGTGCTGGCAGGGATCATCGCCATCGTCCTCTGCATTCCGCTGGTTCTGTATCTTTCGTCCGATATGACCCAGGAACCGGCTGAAATGACGGCGATGCCGCAGGTTCCCGCGAAAGTGCCGAAATTCTGGATCGACGCCGTCACGAAGCGGAAGATCACGCGCGAATTTCTCGCCGCCGACAACGATTTCCAGATGGGAGAGATGTTCCTGGTCCGGGAGCAGTATGGCGATGCCCTGTCGCTGTTCCGGGATGCCCTGCACGGTGATCCCGGGCATGTGGGCGCGCAGTTCCGGATCGGTTGCTGTCTCTATTCGCTCAATGACTACAAGGGAGCCGCCCAGGCATTCCACAAATCGCTTGAAATGCAGCCAGACCTGCCCCAAGCGAACCTGTATCTGGCACGGATTGCCGTGGCAGCCCAGGAGTGGGACAAAGCCATCGCCTACTACCAGAAGGAATTCGAGCTTTCAAGTGATGTCGCCATTGCCCTCGAATACGCCGGAACGCTCAGAAAGCTCGGCCTCTTCCCGGAAGCGATCGCGCTGCTGAGTCGTCTCCCACCAAGGTTTTCCGGCCATCTCGAAGTGGTGAACCTGCTCGCGCAGTTGAAAGAAGACACC
>JAKJFL010000392.1:0-3879 GCA_022704935.1 Candidatus Rifleibacteriota bacterium | reverse complement strand
AGCGCGCAGGGCATTTTGTCCGGATTCCCGCGGCTGATCTCTGTCGGGACGGCATTCGAAGCGAGCCAGTTGACCGTCCCGGAGGCCCAGGGAAGCCACCAGAGTCTGTGCTGAGCCGGTCTTTTCCAGTGCAGATCGATCAGGAGCGGCCGCTTCTGATCGTTCACGAAGGCTGCGGTCATCAAGGCGGCGGCCACGGAAGTGCCGCAGCCGCGATGGGAGCCGACGACCGCGATCGTGTGGCACTCGTTTTCATCGGCCTTCCTGGCAAGATCGGCAGCCATTTTCGTCAGGGTGAGCGCATCGCGGGGTGATGTCGCCGAGAACGAAAGGGGCCTGAGCATATCCTCGACCGTTGCCCCCGGCAAAGCGGGGATGGTGCCGATGACGGGAGGCTGATCGCAGAGAATCGAGCTTTGCGACCCGGCTTTTCTCCTGCGGAGTGCCAGCCAGATTAAGACCGGCCCGGAAAGCAGACCGAGCGGCTGTGCCGCGAACCAGACGTCCAAAATCCGTGACGGGAACACGCGCGCCTGGCGTGAAAGATCGAGCTTGCCGTATCCCGATTTGAACAGGTTGGTCAGAGCCTTGTTCTGCTCGAGGAACTGCGCGAGTTCGGCCTTTTTCTGCCGTTGTCCGGTCTGGGTCATCGCGACGGTGCGCCTGCGCGCATCGACCTGCTGCTTCGACTGGGCGATCAGGTCGATCTCCTGTCGGATCCGGGTGATTTCGGTCTTCAGACGCCTGAGTGTTTCGGCATCTCCCGGGGTCACGACGGTGCCCGGGCTTCGGCCGGCAGGTGCCCGCCTGGGCACGGGAACCCGGACGCGGGTGGGAGCATCGCAGCCCTCGCCCTCGCAGGGATGAACTTGTATCCGGGTGCGTGGCTTTGCCGGGGTGACGCGAGGCGGGGCCTTTCTGGCGGCTGATTTGAAACGGGCTGCTTCGGCCTCGATCAAGACAAGCTCCCGGTTCAGGTTTTCAGCAGCGAGGGTGAGATTCTGGGACATCTCGTCGAGCTTCTCGAGTTGAGCTTCGTCCGAGAGCGGGTCGTCATCAGGCCCGGAGGATGTGCGGTCGGCTTCGAGAAGCTCTATGTCGTGGGCCAGCTTCAGGCCGATGCTCGCGAAGAGATCGCTTCTGGTCGTTTCAAGGGCGTCAGCGAGATGTGAAACGAGAATGTCCGCCCGCTTCGCGATCGAGGAGTCGAACGGAGCCGTCAGTGTCAGGGAAAGCCCCGCCGCAGGCGAGGATACATACGCGATGTTCCAGCGGCAACCGGTCCGATCCGATTCCTGCTGCAGAATGGGCGTGGCGACCGCGCGATAGGACGCGAGAATACCGGTCGTCTCGAGGGTGGGATAGGGGAGCGTCGCTTCCGTGTCGTGATCAATAGCTATCGGTATAGATATCTGCCATCGGGCGAGGGGAACGGCGAGACCCCAGATGTGATATATAATGATAGATATGATTGTGGCGGCCGCGGCGGCTCGTTTCGGGATCGCCCTCATGACGGATCGAAGCGTCTGCACGTGAAATGACCGTCCTCACCGGACCGATGCGTCGCGACACAGCCGCTCGAAGCGGTGAGTGCCGACGATGAAGGACGCGAGCGTCCTGACCGTCGTGCCGTCGCCGGCTCTGAACTCCGCGTTCGCGTCGTGCGAGAGGAACAGCGAGAGAATGTCGTCGAACAGCTGCGTCAGGTCTTTCGCGCGGGTGCGGGTCAACGACAGCTCCCAGTAGGCCTGTCGCCCGGCCAGCAGCAGCGGCGTGTTTCCGTCCCGGTCGATCGGGTCGGCAGGGGCGCCGTTCTCTAGCAGGAGCTTCACGCCCTCGGGCCAGAGAAGATGCGCCGCGAGGTGGAGCGGCGTCCGGCCCTGTGCGGTCACGGCCGCGGTGGGAGCGCCGGCGGCGATCAGGTGGCGGACGAGAACGGTGTGGCGGAATCGGATCGCGGCGTGCAGGGGCGTTTCCCCTGTTTTGTCCGCCCGCGAAAGGTCTGTGCCGGCCGAGGCAAGCAGGAAGGCGGCGCCGGTTTTTCCCTGTCTGACTGCTTCGATCAGCGGCGTCGCACCGTCGCCTCCCTGGGCGTCGATAGGAGCACCGTGGGCGAGCAGGACGCGGATCGTCGGACCGGAGCCGCAGATGCTCGCCAGATGAAGAGGCGTGGCGCCGAATGAGTCGGTCGCCGTCGCCGAGGCGCCATGGTCCAGCAGAAATTCGGACATCGAGGCGAGGCCGCGCAGGGCCGCCATGTGCAGAGGCGTCATGCCCCGCGAGGTGTGACCGGAAATGTCGGCGCCGTGCGAAAGAAGAAGCGCCGCCACATCGAGATGCCCCATCCGGGCTGCCCAGTGAAGCGGTGTCATGGCGTATCCGTCGGGGGTCGTGCCATAGGGGGTCAGGGAGTTCACTTCGGCCGGATTCCGCGCGAGAATCTCTCGAATGCGACCGATGTCGGCGAGCTTCGCTGCCTCATGGATATCGCCGGCCGACGCCGCGAATCCGCAGAAAAACAGGACGACAAGCAGCACCGCGGCCGGTATCGCCCGGCGAAACGTCGTCATGCCCTGCTTTTCCATAAAAGGTGAATCCATGATATGAATGGTGAAGTCGCTTTTCACAGCATACCATACGGGAGGTTCTCAGGATCGGACGGGAAAATGCCGATACATTTTCTGCTATGAACAAGATTACCGAATACGCATTGCACGTTGTAACGATGTGTTCCGCCCTCATGCTCCTCGGGACGACCGACGTCGAGGCAGTTCCCGCGACCGGCGCAGGAGTCACCTCGCGGGTCGAATTCGCGATGGCCGCGGCGTCTCCGATGAACACACCCACGGAAGCCGGCCTTCCGACCGAGGGTAGCAGCGTATTCTACAACAGGAAATTCATCGCCTCGACGATGGGGCGCAACAGGCAGTATCTGCTGACATTCGATGACGGCCCGAACCCGAACACGACGCCCTATATCCTCGATACCCTGAAAAAGCATGATATGAAGGCGGTCTTCTTCGTCGTGGGAACGAACGTCAGAAAATATCCCGAGATTCTTCGCCGTATCCATGCCGAAGGGCATGTGATCGGAAACCATACCGCCCACCATGCAAACCTTTCACATGCGACCGCGGCCAAGACGTTCGACGAGATACGCCAGCTCAACACGCTCGTCGAAAAGATCACGGGAACGAGGCCCCGCGTGTTCCGGCCTCCTTACGGCGCGCTGAACCAGAACGTTCTTCAGGCCGTCAGGCAGGAAGGAATGGATGTGATGCTCTGGTCCGTCGATCCCTACGACTGGCGGAATCGGAGCATGGCGCGCACCTGCGAGAACGTGAAACGCCAGCTTCACCTCGGGAACGGCACGCGCGGCGGTATCGTGCTGATGCACGACACACTGCCGAGCACCGTGGCGGCCCTCGAGCCCCTGCTGGTCGCATTCGCCGAGAACGGCCTGATTCCGGCTGCCTACGGCGGCCCGGTTTCCGGACGCGGTTACTGGGCGGCAAAGGCCCCAGTCAACCTTCCCTGGACCCCCGAACTTCCCCAGCTCGACCTTGCCAGACTCGACCGGCCGATCCTTGCGGAGCTCATTAAGCCCAGGCACGATGACTTTTCCTGGACGGCGGTTTCCCTGCTGAAGGCCCGCAAGACCGGAACCCTCTTCGAGTCGATGCTCTGCCGGGCGTTTCCCTGATCTCAGCGGGGCAGCCAGGCCTTTCCATCCTTTTCGAGGAAGAACTTCCCATTGTAGGTCTCGTCGTCGTTTGACGCGACCTCGCGGGTGATGCGGCCGTCCTTCCAGGTCCATTTTTCGTCCCACTTGTCGTCACGGTCGAGATCGACCTTGGCACGGTTGACCTGCGATTCGCC
>JAKJFL010000391.1:0-3890 GCA_022704935.1 Candidatus Rifleibacteriota bacterium | reverse complement strand
TTTCTTCATTTCCTTGAGGCCGTCTGGAATATCATCCCAGTTATCGTAGAGTGCCTGTGCATGGTCTTTCGGCACGCCGAACATGGTGAACAGCGTCATGGCCTGCGTGGCGGTCAGGTTCGTGCCAGGTTTTATATCTGGAGGTATAGGAATCGGAGGCGGGGAACCGTCGGAGCCCCGGTCGATGTTGATGAAAGGCAGCTCGAGCCGCTTGTTTTTTTTCGTCATGATCGACACGATACGGTAATACATCCGCCATACCTGGCCATAGACGAGGGTCGGCGAGATGTTTTTCGTATTGATGCGCCCGTCTTTCGGTGAAGCGGGCTTTCCTTCGAGCTCGGCCGTTCCGAACAGATCGAGGCCGCTGTTGGCAGGCTCGGGATACAACCGCTCGAGAAGCAGCTTTTCGTTGGGGGAGGTGGAGGCCTTCAGCCGCTGGTTCCGGTAGTTGTTGAACGAGATCATCGCGTTGCCGAAGGTCGGCTCGCCCAGCGTCTCCTTCGTGTCGGTGAGGATCTTGTCGGCCCCCACGTTGATAAGGCGCACCTTGGTGTCGTTGCTCCAGCCCGTCCAGAGGCCAAGAACGCCGTCTTTGGTCTTTTCCTGGCCCTGAAGTTCCATGTATTTTTTGACATAGTCCTTCATGCCGACCCAGTCTCCCCCCTCCGCGCTCGGAATGACGTCGAATTTGAGGAACAGGTTTTCCTGGGCATTCAGCGGCCGCCGCGAGTCGCCGGCATCGGACTTCATCTCGGTCAGCAGCTTCGTGCCGTTCGTCGACTGAAGAATGATCGAAGGCGGCATGTTGGCGGTGGGGTCCTGGCCCAGGTAGACGCGCCCCGGCGGCACCTGGGCTTCGTATCCGTTGATGGCCAGGGCGTTTTCCCAGTAGGAGACATTGTCGACCGCATCGAACTTTTCCTGGCCGGGAATGGATCGCCAGCCATGGTCGAGTCGCAGATTCTTGGGCTGGGCTCCGATATCCGACGGCGAGTTGTTGAAGAACGAGTCGCCAAACACCGTGCCGTCCTTGACGAAGAGCGTGAAGTAGTTGAACGGCGGAACGAAGGTTTTCACGACGCGGATGAGAAACGTGAGCGTCACCCTCGCCGACTTCCCGCGATAGATCACCTTGGCGTTCACCGTCAGCTCGCCCTGTTTTTCCTTTTCCTCTTTTTTGAGGTTGTACAAGGTCTTGTTGCCGGATTTCGCCTCGACGCCGTTGATGTGCTTCAGAATGATCTTGGCATCGACCAGGAAGCCACGATCGATGGAGATGCCGTAAATCTGTTTCGCCGTCTCGCGGGTGTAGGTCGTCAGCCGCGCCACCTGGGCGGCATCGAGAGGGATCTCATCCTCGACTTTCGTATTGCGGGCGCGAAGCACTTTATATAGTTGATTGTTATTATCATCGTTATTCAAAGAATGTTTCAGGCGGGCGACGAATTCCTCGACGGCCGATTCGGCGAGGTTGAACGCGACCTCTGACTCGTAGGATACAGCCGAGGAGAAATCTTCCGACCCGGTGAAATACGTGATGGAAAAACCGAGGATGAACAGGACGGTCAATGCCGTCAGGGCCATGAGAAACACCGAACCACGGCGATCAGTTCGCGTCATAGCGGTCCCCTGCCCGATCGATGCTCATCTTGATGATCTCCGCGTTCGCCGTGCCGTCCTCGAAGGCGGCGCGGAACCTCGGGTCTTTCTGCACGTCCTCCATGCTTTTCAGCATCTGGTTCATGGCTTCTTTTCTGCGGTTCACGTCGTTCATGCGATGAAAGACCATGGCTTTGAGATAGCTCGTCCGCATCGTCACGTTCGGATCCCCGGGGTTGTCGCGCTGGACCCTGTCTGCCTCGCGGAGCGCCCCTTCATAATTTCCACCCTTCATCATGACGGAGATCCGCTCCAGGTCGGCCACGATCTTCTCTTCCCGTTTTCTGGCGCCAATGGCGGCGGGAGACTCCGCCACGGCCGTCGGGAGGGACGGAGACTGACGGGTGGAGTTCACGGAATTCGGCTTCCGGGAAAAACCTGATCTATCCCGTTCCTGTCTCGCGTTTTCCCGGTCTGGGGGTTTTGCCGTAAAACGACATCCGGCAGTGCCAGTCACGAGGAGGCACAACCAGGCCAGACAAAAAGCCGCGAATCGCCCGGAAGGCGCGGCGGCAGACGGTGCGATGCATTGCATGTATCTCGTAACTGTACCCGATTCGCCTGGGGAAGTCAACGATACGCGCCTTGACAAGGCATCTCTCCTCTGGATATCATCGCTCCATGAATATGACTGCCACGCTACGGGCATACGCCCGACCTGTCTGCCGCACGTTTCTCCCGTTGTTTGCCGCCGCCCTTCTCGTGACGGTGTCCGCTCCGTCCGCGCACGCGAAGGACAAGAAGAAAAAGGCCGCCGAAGCGGCTGCGCCATCTTCGCACCGGTTCTTCGCCTTCGATGACGCGCCCTATTACACGTCTCCCGACAAGCGCATCGGCGTGAAGATGCTCATCGATTCGGCGAAGGTCGGGCCGACCCTCACGGCGCTCCAGCACCTGACCATGCTTCCGACGGCTGCCATCAAGAGCCACAGGCACGTCTACGTGACCGAGGCCGTGTACGTTCTCAAAGGCAACCTCACCCTCCGGATCGAGAAGGAAGTCAAGGTCATGGGCCCCAACTCGGTCGCGTATATCCCCCCGCAGACGTTTCACGAATATCTGAACGACTCGGGGGATGTCGTCGAGTTCCTCCAGTATTATTCGCCTTCGGGCCCCGAAGAGGAATACCGGAACTGGGAACGCCCCGACGCGCCGAAGAAGCCGGTCAAGGCCGCTGCGACCGGTCCCGCCACTCCGACCGCGATCGTCCGGCCTCCGCTTCCCCCCGTCCCCGGAAGCCCCCAACCGCTTCTCGGCGCGGTCCATGAGGAGAAGCCCCAGCCTGACACCGTCGTTCCCGCGACGACGCCCGATGCCGTCAAGACTGCTCCTGTCAGCCACGGCAAACTCGAATTCAGGCTCAAACAGGCAACCGGCACCGTGAAACTCGACGCGCCGGTGCGACCGGCGGCGAAATCGTCGAAGTAACCGTCGTGAGCCTCATCGACCGGCCCCGCTCGTATTTCAGCCCCGGCCTCCTCGAAGAATCGATCGAGGAAAATCGGAAGAAACTCGCAGCAGACTCTGGCAATCATCTCGTCAGGCATGGTCTTGCCAATTCCCTGCTGAAAGCGGGGCGCGTCGATGAAGCGCTGGCAGAGTACAAGCTCTGCGTCGAACAGGATCCTTCCCCCGAATACCTGATGAATTACGGAAAATGCCTGCTCAACGCCGGCCGGTATGAAGACGCCGTCGCGACCTTTCAGCGAGTGATCCAGGCGAATCTGCGCTGGCCCGATGCGTATTTTCATCTCGGACGGGCATACCGCGGTCTCGGCGATGCGGTGAAGTCGGCCGAGATGCTGCGGGAAGCGATTTCCCTGCACCCGAAATACCGCGAGGCGATCAACGAGCTCGCCCAGATCCTCGAGGAGCAGGGCCACCACGAGGAGGCGCTCGTCGAGTACAAGAAAGTGATCGCCCTGTTCTTCGGCGAATACCAGTTCGAGGACACCGACGCCTACGATTATGAATTATCTGTCCTCTTCGACAGCCCCGAGCTGGTCGAGGAATCGATCCGCCAGCTCAGACAGTTCGTCCAGAAGTATCCGGGCTACGCGGATGGGCATTACAAGCTCGGCCAGGCGCTCGAGGCGAAGGGCCTGGCAAACGAGGCGATGCTTGCCTTCAGGCGCGCCCTCGAAATCAATCCCCGTTATGAGAGCGCCCGGCGACGGTTCTGGAAACGATCCTGAGTGAGCGGCACGCCGGGGCCGTGCATATCTAGC
>JAKJFL010000390.1:0-3911 GCA_022704935.1 Candidatus Rifleibacteriota bacterium | reverse complement strand
CGCCGGTGAAACCGAAGATGGTCGAGCTGACGATGAGCCCGACGAACAGCACGCTCACGAGAAGAACGGCTTCGACCATCGGTTTCCGGGCATGGAAGATCACGAGTCTTGGTGCGCGGCTTCCCGTCGTGATGAGTTTCCGGTGGAACAGCAGGGAATCCGAACCTTCGGGAAGCGCCGGAATCACCGGCAGCAGGCCTGCGGAGCTGCGCGGAGCCGGAACGTTTCCGGCGGACATGCCCCGCGGCATCAACTGCGACATCACGTTGGATGCCATTTTTCCGCCGATCGCGCCCGAATACACCTGGCCGGGGAATTCCGGCATCGATTCCCAGCCGTGCTGGAACTCGCCGCCGAGACGGGCCATGAAGAAGCCTTCCGGAAGATCGAGCTTCCAGTTCATCTGGCTGACGTCGAGAGACATCATCGGCAGATGCAGTTCGAAACGCCCTTTGTGCCTCAGGTTGCCGACGTCCTCCGCGAAGAAGACCGTCACGCCGAACGGGGTATATGTCTTGCCGGACCGCGGGGAGCGGATCAGGGGAACGTAGATCTCGCCGTCCTTGCTGCGGCCGGGCTTCATCGCCTCGCCGTTCACTTCCAGGGCCAGGATCTTCAGCCGCTCTGGCATCGATCGGAGGACGAGGAACTGGTTGTTGTTGTTGCGCACGACCAGGTCGAGGCGCGTCAGGGCCTCGCCGTCTGGGTTCATGACGGTTTTTGCGACGGCGGCGTCGATCTGGGCCGTGCTGACCTCGAGATTGCGGTGCTTCGTCACGCTCATCGAGGCGGTCGCGTCTTTCTGATACTTGAACGCCTGGGCCAAGAAGCCGCGCGCGCTTCCGGTCATGGAGGCGGGTAGCTCGGATGCGTCGATTCCGGTGGCTTCGGGGGAGTGCTCGACGCTGACCTCGAGGCCTTCGCGAACCTCGACGCCGAAATACCCGTTCTGGCGATCGATCCGCGAGCGGGCGCCCGCGCTTCGAAGTCTGGGAAGATCGAGCGGGAACGCGCCGTTGATCGCCGGCGTCTGGCGTTCCATCGTGATTCTCAGCTCGACCTGGTTCATCCGCCGGGCGTTGAGCCGGACGTGGAGCTCCTGCTTCCCGTCGGTCGCCGGGTAGCAGATCCAGCTTGCGATGTCGGCCCCGTTCACCTCGATCACGTCGGCTCCTGCAGGGATCTCGAAGAGAAATTCGCCGGCCGGGTTCTGGTCGATCTGAAGGCGGACCAGGTCGTTCGCCGCGATGACGCCTTCCGACACCGAGAAGAGAATCTCGTGATCGACGGCGACACGCGCAATGCCGGGAATGACGGGAACCGATTCCGACGGAGATTTCTGCTGCTGGTCCGGTACCGCCGCCTTGTCGCGCCACTCGGCGGAGATCACCGGAGCAGGCTGAAGGACGGCTGTCACAAAGGTCGAACCACCGGTATCGGCGATTCGGGTGATGACGCCGGGTCTGATTTCGACGGCCTGGTTCGGGCGGTCAATGACGAGGTTCATGATGGCCGGTCCGTAGGCGGGCACCGGCAGCTGAAAACCGTCAACCGGTGCGTTCATACGGGTTTTGGACGTCAGATCCTTGACCAGTTCGGCTTCGATCAGGACCGGGCCTTCCCGATCCGTCAGAATGACCGGCCGCTTGTCGCGGAACGCGAGCGGGGAGACATTCTGGACCGTCTGCGTCAACGCTTGCTGGACCGCGCTTTGGGCCATCGCGATGTCGTTCTGGAGCTGCTGGCGGGGGATGAGGTCCGTGCGCTGGGGGCCGATCCGCTGGGTTTCGGGTGCCAGGAGGGCCGGAACTCCGTTGATCGTGATGGATTTCACGCCCACCCCCTCCGTCGGGAACTCGATCTGTTTGAAGCCTTTTCCGAACAGCATGGCTTCGAATTTCAGCGAGATATCGACACGGTCCTTCGTCACTCGCGCCGTATACGACGCATTCACGTAGGTCACGCCCAGCGGCGGATACCACCGTGAGGGATCGGGGTCGGAAACACCGAGGTCGCGGAGATAGGTGTACTCGTCGAGGGAAAGGGCAACGAAGCCGCTGTCACGCGGCAGACGGTCGCCAAGCTGGGAGTAGGGGACATACAGATCCAGCATCCGTTCGACGCGGGGGTCCGCCGCCGAGGGTTCGGCCGATGTCGCCGGCGCGAGCCCGGAGAGGAGGAAAAGGATGACGATGCCCGTGACCGCGGAGCTTCCTGTCGTGCCTTCGGAGCGGATGGCAAACACCTTTCGCGCGACCAGCAGAAGGGCGAAGACGAGAAAGAACGCCGCCCATGCCGCGATCTGGATGTTCGGCATCAGGTGTTCCACGACGGCGATCGCGATGATGAGCGTGATGGCGAACAGTCCGGCGAGAGCGGGGCTGCGCCGTTGTGCCGACAACCAGATGGGAAGGGCGAACAGCAGGCCGGCGAGAAACATGATCGCTTTGAGGCCGGTTCGTATGGGTTCCCAGAAAATGATGCCCGTGAACATCGCCGTCTGGCCGGCCGGCAGATGGTTTCTGAAGACGACCACGGACTTTCCACCCGTGGGAATCTTCATGTCGACGGGAAGGGCGCCGATGTCGCGGCCTGGCGCGCGGCGCGCGGGTCTGGGCTTGGCGTCACGTTTCATCATGATGCCTTGCCCTCCGAGCGCCTCCATTGAACCGTCTTTGCGCTCGAGGCCCTTGTCGGCCATCTCCGATCTCATTTCTTTGTGAGGGGCGGCATACTCGATGTCTTTTGCCTCTTCCTGCATTTCCTCTTCACCCGGAGGAACCTCGGACGGAATCACTTCATTGATCTGCGAAAACATTCTGGCTTTCTGCATAGAGGTGTAGCTCTGATCGGTGATGCTGCCGATCATCGGGCCTGAAACGCTGACAAGAAGGAGGATGACACAGAGGACGACGAAGAGCTCGAAGACGCTTTTCCAGGAAAAACCGTCGCTGCGTTTGATGCGGTTCCAGATAAGGATGATGACGAGGACGACGACGATGAAGATGAGCCCCTCGGATGAGGCGATGCCCGAAAAGAAGGCCGAGATGGCTCCGAACGGGGCGATCCGGATCGGGCGGTCGGCGGACGACAGGTTCGAGGGCCTGGCGATCAGGTCGTATCGGTCCGGGGCATACACCCGCCAGGAGAGGTTCATGACGTCGAGGTCCAGCGTCGGCAGCAGCGACGTCTGCCTGTAGAAAGGGCCGCTGACGGGCGCGGGCGACTTGTAGACCAGCCTGACCGTGAAGCCGTTCTTGCCCGACGACGCCGTACGTGCCGTCCCGATCGGGATCAGGCAGGTGTCCGAACCGCGTGTCGACGCGGTGACGGGGGCGCCCTCCAGGGCTGTGGAAAGGATCTCCGACCCGCTCGTGATGCGGGCCGATAGATACTGCTCGCCGTTGTTTTTGAGACGCATGTCGAGACAGGTGACGGAGGAGCCGTCGCTCGTGAAGACCGTCGTGCCGTCAAGCGTGTCGATGACCGCGTTCAGAACCGGCACGTCGGCGTGACGAACGACGTCGAGCTGCAGCGGCGGTTCCACCGGTGGTTCGAGATATCGGAACGCGAGCAGGATCGGTCGGTTGGCCAGCCCGGACAGCTCGGCAGGCAGGTCGGTGACATCGACGCAGGTCACTTTGGGCAGCTCGGCAAGCGAGTCGGTCTTGCGGATCTCGATCGAGGTGCGGGCTTCGATACCGATGTACCCCTGGTCGCGCTCGGCGTCGAGCACCTTCGTGACGGGAAGCGAGAGGAGCTGGGCGACGTCCGTCATCCGGGTTTCCGACGTGAGTTCGATGGAAATCTGGCCCTTGATGCGCGAGGTGAAACGACAGACCAGTCGCGTTTCGCTGCCGGTCTCGATCTCGTGGCCGGCCAGACGCTCGCTCCTGACATCGAGGATCTCG
>JAKJFL010000389.1:0-3921 GCA_022704935.1 Candidatus Rifleibacteriota bacterium | reverse complement strand
GTAGGCCATGGCGAGAAGCACCTTTCGGCGCACCTCCGCCGACTGATCGCCGAGCATCGCGACAAGCAGGCGCGAAACCGCGGCGCCTTTCATGCGCGAAAGAACGAACACGCCGCCGGAGCGCACACGCTCGTCGGGGTGCGACGGCAGGCGGGCGAGCCCTTCCAGAACAAGCGAGGGGCCGAACTCGGTGAGCGCCGCCCGTGCCGCCTCGACGAGCGCCGGGACGTCCGATTCGAGGAACGGGCAGACGACCGCCACCGACTCGACCCCGCCGTTGATCTGCAGGCCCTGGATCGCCGAAAGGGTCACACGATGGTCAGGGTGGTATAGTAATGTCGATAGAATTTCCGAGACGGCCGGATCGTGGTAATGCCCCATCTCCCGCGCCATGAATGCCAGCCGCACCGGGTCGGGCTTCATGGTGATGTATTCGACGAGCGCGGGCAGGTGCTCCGGGTTGCGCATCTGCAACAGTTTGCGGAGTTCTCCGTCGGTGATCGCCAGCATGCGCAGCTTCGTCACCAGGTCTTCCGTCATCGATGCGTCGGAGAGATCGAGGGTGACGTCGCCGGCCTGCATCGCATCGATAACAGACGGCGTCGGAGGGGGCGGGGCCGGCTCGCGCACGTCGAGCGGAATCGGCCTCGAGGTCGCCTGGCGGACGAGGTTCTGCCAGACAGCCTCAGCCTCGCGCCCGGGCAGATGCGGGGGCCTGGAAGGGGCGAGGCCGCCGGGCTCGAGATTCGCCGCCGCAAGATCGATGGCTGCAGGAATCGATGCGGCCCGGGGAGGAAACGCGTGTGGAACATCCGCTTCAGGAGCGGATATAGAAGGTTCGTTCCGCGGTGAAACGACAGGCCGAGGCTGCCCGGCCGCCTCGGATGCCCGATCTGACGGCTGTTCTGAGACCGTCATGGGGGCCTCCGTGACAGCCTCTTCCGCCGGTGAGAGCGTCTCTCCTGCAGGCCCGTGCTCCGGCTCAGGCTCAGGCTTCAACTCGGGCTCGGACGTTTGTTCAGGCTTCGGAGCGGCTCTTCCCGCCATTTTTTCCGCGGCTTTCACCGGCGCCTGCGAAGCGACGGGCAGGGCCACCGGGCGGGATTTCTCCCCGGCTGCCGGTTCCGAAGGCGCTTCCCCATCGTGCGCGGAACGAGCCTCACTCAAGGCGCTGGCGAGTTCTTTTTCGGCCTGGCGTCTGCGTTTCCGACTTCGAGCGACGGCGAACCCGCCTCCGAGCACCAGCGCGACGAGGCCCGCAATGCCATACCAGTTCTTCTTCGCCCAGACCTTCCAATAGACGGTGCCGGCCATGGGAAGAGCTCTCTTCGAGTCTTTCGCCTTCGCCAGATACGTCAGGGCTTTGGCTGCATCAGACGTCTTCCGGTTGGCCCAGGACATGCCGAGCGCAAGGTTTCCGATGGGATCGGCGGGGCTCTCTTCGATCAGGGCCTCCGCCCGCTTTCCGACATCCAACCAGTTGGGATTCTCCGTCTGGATGAGCGCCTCGAGCAGAATCTGCTTCAGTCTGAAGGAAACGGCGAGCGCGGCCTCGTTTTCCCTGACGAAATCAGCCGCGGCATCGAACTTTTTCCCGGCAAGCAGTCCCTCCGCCTGCTGTTCTATCTGGTCCAGGTCTTCCGGCGGCGACGGCTGCTGTTCCTCGGGGACGGGCGTGCCCTCGGCCGCGGATGGCGCGATGGGTTCCGATGTCGAACCAGGTGAATCTGGCGAACCGATGACCTCGAGATCTTTGTCGAGAACCGGCACAGAATTCTGGTCGGACTTCTTCGGAGCCGTCTTTCCTCCCGACTTTTCTCCGGCCGTCGCCATACTGCCCGGAGTGGGCCCCTGGGGCAGCCCGCCGAGGATGAGGAAGAGCACGAGCAGGGCGGGCCATGCGTATTCACGCTGGCTCCGTGCGGGCGCGTGCGTTTCGGTATCGTTACTCATGTCTACTGCCATACAGCACCTGGTGATGCATGTCACTTTCCCGCCTGAATGAAGACTCCATCTCGGCAACACGCTGCGGCAGCGATTCGATGCCGGGATCGACACGTCCCTGCCAGGGATACCTGCCGGACATCGCCGCTTCGGAGCGTTCGCTCCGATCCCGGATCGATGCTGCCCGGTCGAGTTCGATCTCCCGCTCGTAGCGCGCGGGGCCCGGCTCCGCCTGACGACGGCAGCCGCTTCCCGCGAAGAGAAGCATGATGCAGGCGATGAAAACCGTCATTCTGGCTCTCATCGCCGATGTTGCCGCCCTCGACTCACGATCGTTTCCAAACATAGCTCAGAAACACCGTTTCGGCTGAACGCCGGAATTTGTTAACCCTTTCCTGAGAATCCCCGTAACCCATTGCGTTCATTCCGTCCGAGTGATGCGAGACAGGCTGACATCACCCTACGAAACTCAACGAAAATCCTTTATGATGCGAATCAGATATAGAACGAAGAGGATGGTTCATCATGAGCACGAGGCTTTCCGGCTTTCTCCTGCTTCTCATTCTCGGTCTCCCCTTCCCGGCGTTCTCTCAGATCGCCGCGCCGCACGAACATCTCATCACCGAGGCGTTCGGGCATCTTCAGCACGGGGAACTCGATCAGGCCGTGGAAACCGGCAGGAAGGCGCTGTCAGCCGTCGAAACCGGATACGGACCAAGCCACGAGAAAACCGCCGAGGCGCAAGCTTCCGTCGCATTCATCGAACTCAGGGCGGGAAACGCCACGCAGGCCGAAACCCTATTCAGAAAAGCGATCCTGACGCGGGAACGCCTCGGGGCGTCCGACACGCTCCCCCTCGCGATCGCCTGCTGCGGCCTTGCCCAGACGCTTCAGCCGTCTGGAAACACCGTCGAAGCCGAGTCCCTCTTCCGGAAAGCCGTGACCCTCCTGGATCGCGCATGGCCGAGCGGTCACCTGCAGACTGCCGTCGCCCTCGAGGGGCTCGGGGTCATTCTCAGCGCATCGAATCGTGGAGAAGAGGCCGAATCCCTCGTCACCCGTGCGTTGAACATCCGGAAGCGCCTCTGGGGTAACGATGATCCGCGCCTGATCGGCTCACACTACGCATGTGCCCTGGTCTGCAGGCGCGCCGGCAAGTTCGATGCGGCTGCCGCCGCGATGCAACGGGTTGTCACCCTGACGGAGCGCGCCGTCGGATCCGATTCGATCAGCCTCGCGGCTCCGTTGTTGAACCTCGCAGACTGCTTCGACTCGTGCGAACGGTACGACGAGGCCGAACCCGCATATCGACGCGCGATCTCCCTTCAGGAGCACCATATCGGCACATGCAGCATCGAGCTGGCAGGCTCCCTGAAATCTCTCGCGCTGAACCGCCTGAGCGCCGGGAACATGCCCGAAGCCGAATCTCTGCTGGAGCGGGCCGTCGCTCTGTTCGGTCTCTCGCCGGCATCGTTTCCGCTCGAGATCGCCTCGATCGATTTCATGCTCGGAAGCTTCGCGCGGACACGCGGCCTGTTCCGGAAAGCCGCAGACCTGTATCGGGCATCGCTGGCTATTCGCGAAAAGACGCTCCCGCCGGATGATCCGGATACCGCCGCGACACTGAACAACCTTTCCGAAACCGAACTGCAGCTGGGGGAACCGGAACCGGCCGAACGCCACTGCCGCGAGGCGCTGCGTATGCGCGAACACAGTCTCGGCATCGATCATCCCGCGACGCAGGCATCGATGAACAGCCTTGCCGCGATGCTCGTCGCGGCGAACCGGAACGCCGAAGCGGAAAAGCTCTTCACTGCCGCTCTGGCCTCTCTCGAAAGGCATCCCGAGGAGAATGCAGATACTATAGCTGTGATTATAAACAACATCGGCGAGTTGTTCCGAAAAACCGGCGGATATTCGAAAGCTGAGGAATTCTGCCGCAGAGCATACGAGATGAGAAAAAGCCGGCACGGTGAA
>JAKJFL010000010.1:0-17489 GCA_022704935.1 Candidatus Rifleibacteriota bacterium | reverse complement strand
GTTGACTGAGATGATCGAACTCGCCAGAAAACGCCCCGTCCTGTGGAACGCTTTGCAGGAGCTTGCGACCCTGCCGATGCCCCCTGCCGCACGGGCTCTCTTCCTGAAAACCGTCGGAGGAGGGGCCTCCGTCTCAGTACAACGGCCTTCCCCCGTTCGGTCCGCGGCAACAAGCGAAGGACCGGCGCCGGCCGGCGGGAAGACGGAAGCCGAGAATGCCGCGCCGATCGACCATCCCGTTGTCGAGAAGGCGAGAAAACCGTCCGACCTGCTCGAGACTCTCGCTCTTCTCTCTCCTGACGACAAGAATGCGGCAAACAGGGAAATTGTAAGTATATTGTCAACGATAAATGAGTCGCCGGCGCCGCTCGTTGCGGCCGCGTTCCGGGCGGCTGTCAGGTGCTCGATCGACAACCAGGCGCCTTCCGCGCGCCACGCCCTGAACGGTTCCGATCCCGTCGTCGTTTCTGCGGCCGTCGAGTATCTTGGAAAATTTGCCCCGGACGACATCGAACCGCTTCTCGGGCGATTCCTGGCTTCGACGGAACCCCGCATCAAGTCCGCCGCCGTGCGGGTGCTCCAGCGATCCGATCCTCTCCAGGCCGTTTCGGCGCTGAAGACGATGCTTCGGAGCAAACACATCGAGCACCAGAAGCTCGGAATTGCCTGCCTCGTGCATGTCGAGTTTTCCCTCGTCAGGGATGCCCTTGCGGAGCTTCTCGAGACGAACCCGCCTGGGGACCTCCTCGAGACGGGACTGTGCCTGTTCCAGATGAACCCGGATCCCGAAGGAGTGTACCGGCTATATCTCCTCGAAAAGCGCCTGCCGGCCGAGGCAGCCGGAAACATCCGAAGGGCGAGGCGGGAGATGATGACCTTCCTTGCCGGTTCCGGCAGACTTTCGCCGGACCTTGGAAAGATCGAGAACGAACTGCTGGAGCGTGCGGAACGGGAGTCGAAGAAACGAGCGGCTGTCCCTCCGGCGTATGCATTCAAGGTGCTTCAGAAGTCGCTTCCATCTTCCGGGCCTGTGCGACATGCTGAATATTCTGAGACGGCCCGGAAGACGACCATCTCGGTAGCCGTCATCCTTGCTGTCGCTGTTTTCGCCGCCCTTGCCTGGAACGTCGTCACGGGGCCAGGAGACGAGGCTGCCTCTCCGACCGCATCCCGAACGGCACTTCCGGGCCTGGGAGGCCGGCTTCAGATCAGGCAGGTGGATGGATGGGTGCGTGAGGAACGTTCGGCGGCCGATGAGTTCAAGATCGAGTCCGAGACGGGCGAGGTCTTCCGGGTGCCCTGTCGTGATTACGACCCGGTGCCTGCTCTGGGAGCTCGGTTCAAGGGGGCCCTGATTCTGATGCGGAAGAACGACGACGGATCCTGGTTCGCAAGACGGGCCGCCGCCGCCGGTTTGCGGTAGCGTCGGGCGTGTGCTAGGATACCCCCGAAAGGCGGTCACCCCGAATGCCCGGACTCACCCTGACGATTGAGAACAAGCCGAACTGCATCATCGTTCGACTCGACGGATACCTCGAAGGCGAGACCGGACAACAGCTCCAGCAGCTGCTGGAAGGGTTGCTCTGCCGTGGAACACGCGGCCTGGTGCTCGATTTTGCGAAGTGCACCGGCATAAATAGCCTCGGCGTTTCCTGCCTGCTCGAGATCGTGATCCGGATCGTCGAGGATTTCGGCGGGAAGCTGGTTCTCGTGGGACTGAACGAACTGCAGCGCAGGGTCATGGTCCTGTCGGGAATAATACCTATGGCTATATCAGCGCCGAACATCGACGAGGCGTGCCGTGTCGCCGGTGGCGTGGATGGCGGCTCGGGCGGCGACCGGTAGCTTCCGGACATCCGGATGAATGCCGAAGATGGTTCCCTCGCGGTCAGGCTTGCCCGATGGCTGGCCGTCTGCGTTTTTTTCTTCGCGTTTCCGCTGTTCCTGATCAATCTGGGCATCAGACACGCCTACGATCGGAACTGGAATCTCCATGCCGCGGCGGTCGCTCGGCGGACAGGCGACATCCTGGAGCGACTGCGCGCCAGGAGCGAAGAGACCTCCTTCGCCTACAGGGAACTGAAACGGTTGGGTGAACGGATCGACGCCTCGCCCGACCCGAAAAAAGCCGCCGCGGCTCTGTGCGGGATGCTGGAACGGGCGGCACCCGGACTGTTCGAGGTTTTCGTCGTCGATCACGAGAATACGGTCATCTGGCCGGCTCGGCTACCGATGGGAGTGTCGGCATACCAGATCCGGCAGTTGTGCCGGAATATGGGCAGTGATGGCAGCGGGTTCGTGAACAAGACGTTCCTGAAGAAAAATATCAGCCTTTATGCCTACTTCCTCAGCGACGCTCCGCCGTTTCTCGAACTCTCGGCAATGCCGATCCAGGAGCGCGTCGTGGAAGTCAATCCGACGGGCCATCATACGTATTTCGGCTACTGGTTCGGCCGTCGTGCCGGGCTTCTCGTGC
Source organism: Candidatus Rifleibacteriota bacterium (assembly GCA_022704935.1). Classification (GTDB taxonomy): domain Bacteria; phylum Muiribacteriota; class Ozemobacteria; order Ozemobacterales; family Ozemobacteraceae; genus MWAR01. The sequence goes on along the minus strand of JAKJFL010000010.1, from coordinate 15,013 downwards.
TGATGAACAGGAACGCCTTGCACAGGTGGCAGTTCCAGAAACTGCTCATCGCGCAGGCGAATCGCAAAAAATCAGGGATCAGGTTCGGCATTTCCCGGTTTGGCGCTTCTTCAGCCGCTTCCGAAACTCGCGGGATCGAGCGACGCCGGGAAGCGCTGGCATGGCTCGAGGATTCGTCTGAAGACGCCTGGTGCATACGTGATAACCGGCTGTACATGAGGCTTCCCCTCGACATGAGCTGGCGGCTCTGGGGTGAGGCGATTCTCGACGTTGCCCAACGGGGCGATGTCGTGCTGGCGCGAAGTTTCGCGTTGTCCGCGATGCTGCTCCTGTGCCTTTCCGGCATCAGTTTTGGCCTGTTCGTGGCCGGATGGACGGTGCCCATCGCCCTCCGGCTCAGGCTAATGGTGCTGTTCACGATGGCGACGGGGCTTCCGTTGTCTGGTCTTGCCGTCATCGGCTCCGACAATCTCCAGAAAACCCGGGACGTCCTGGTCGAATCCGGACGGCGCCAGCTCCAGGAAAGCCTGCGTGCCGTCGAAGGTGGCTTCATTCGGTTTGGGCGGGGCTATGCCGCCCGCATGACGCGGCTCCGGGACGAGTGCTACCTGCCAGGAAAGGCGTTCGACGTTCAGCGTTTTGCCCGTAGGCTTGGAGCGTTATCGAACGAACTGCAGGCGAACACCCCCGTCGTCATCATGAAGTCGGGGTCGATGATCCGGCCGATCCCGCTGTCGGATCACGGAGGCGAACGGGAGACGTTGCTCGAGGCCATCGGCACCGAATTGATACGCAGATACAACCGTGCCGTGGGAATCCGCGAGGAAGAGAAGGAGAAGATCGTCTTTGCCTCTCTCATTCTGGATGACCGGACTGCGCTCAGAATGATGACGGGCGTCATCCGCGCGCGCGGCCAGGTGTCGCATCTCAACTACGGTGACGGGGACAAGTTCATGTACATGAACTTCATCCTCAACGCCTCCGGAGGTGCTGCAGGAGCCTTTTTTCTCACATGGACCCCCAGGGATCTCGCATACAGGTATCTGCACGAGAATGTCCTTCATCGCCAGCGCCTCGTCGCGCACAGCCGGTTGTTCGCCGTTCACGACTGGGAAAAAAGCCGGACGATTCCCGGCGAAGCTCATGACATCCCCTGGCTGAAACGATTCGTTGAGCGCCTTCGTTCCAGGCGCACTGAATTATACGAAGAAATACATTTCGACGGAAATCGATGGCTCGTCGGTGGAATTCCAGGCCGTGATCTTGCGGAATACTCGCTCGTACAGGCTTTGCCGCTCGACCGGCTGACGGAGTCCGTGGACGGTCTGCGCTCGGATCTGATGTGGGGCGGGGCGCTCTGCGTCCTCCTTTCGCTCGGCGTCGCCGCTGCGCTCGCGCGGCAGATCCTGCAGCCTGTCGCCGTGCTTACCTCTGGCGTCGATGCGATGCGTAACGGGCGCTATAAAACTAGACTGCCGGTGCTAGATCAGGATGAATTCGGCTCTCTGACCGTCTCGTTCAACCAGGCGCTGGAACGTCTCGAAGAACTATCGACAGCGAAAGCCTTTCAGGAGCGTTTGTTCCCCGCCGATTCCCTGCAAACCGGCGCTTCGTCCGTGACGGGCATCTGCCAGACGGCAACCGAGCTCGGCGGCGATTACTTCGATTACTTCGATATCGGAGGCGGACGCATCGTGATTCTGATCGGTGACGTCGCCGGTCACGGTGCGGGGTCGGCCCTCCTCATGGCGATGGCGAAGGGGTTCGTATCGGTGGAAAGCCGGCGCGACCCCGACCCGGCCCGCGTCCTGACAGGGCTCAACGAGATGATCTTCACCGCCATGAGTCGCCGGCTCATGATGTCGATGTCCTACGGCCTGCTTCAGGTCGAAACGGGCCTGCTCAGGATCGCCAACGCGGGACACTGCCCGCCGATGCTCGTCAGGAAAGGCACGCAGGCGGCCTCCGAAATAGCAACCGCTTTCGGATACCCGCTCGGAACTCGGCGAAATGCCGCCTATCGGTGCGAGGAAATCCGACTCGAGCCCGGGGATCGCGTCTGGTTCTTTACTGACGGTTTCCCGGAAACCATGGGGGTGGCCGGGGAGCCGATCGGATATCCGGCCCTGGCCTCAATCATCGCGAGGGTGGAGGGAGCCGACGGCAGGTCGCGATGCCGGGAGCTGCATCGCGCCTGCGCTGCCTACCGGGCCGGGAAACCTCAGACGGACGACATGACGTGCATCCTGCTGGAGTATCGAACGGACGCCTGATGCTTACCAGCCGAGAAATTTCGCGCATGCGAGCATAAAAATCGCGACGACGGCGAAGATGAGCTTGGATTTGAGTTCGTTCGGATCCTGCTGGTTCGTATCGTTGTCTGACATCGTGAACCTCCATACACGCAAAATCCGCAGATGCGCGCTTGAAGGCGCGACCATCCGCGTCATACGGAGACAGCTGTTTCGGTACAAAACAAAGCCGCCGTCCGCTTGATGCGAATGGCGGCCCGACCATTCAAACAACCTTCGGATACGAATCCGAACCCTTCTCTTTGAGTGTAACGCAAACCATTCGCCGACGCAAGAGGAGCCTGCCGTGCCTCTTGCGTCGGATGAAAAATAGTATGCTGACTACGATAGAATGACAAACCGTCCGTTCGCCCTGAACTTGCCGAAGAGCGAGAACTTCTTCTGCTGCGACAAGCCCAGCACGAACGGGAGCTAGAAACAGGTCATGAGGAAAACGTTTCGAGACGTTCGATCACCGATCGGGTGATCCAGGCCGGGGTCGATGCCCCGGCCGTGACGCCGGCGGTTTCCGCGCCCCGGAAAAAAGAGGGGTCGAGTTCATCGGCCGTTTCGATATGGATGGTGCGTACGCCTCGTGCTTCCGCTATCTCGGCGAGCCGGCGCGTATTCGCGCTGTCCCGGCCGCCGACGACGACCATGACGTCCACCTCGGACGCGAGCCGCTCCACCTCGGCCTGGCGGTTGGATGTCGCCTTGCAGATCGACTGAACGATGCGACAGTCGGAAATACGTTCCGAAACAGCCTTTGCGATCAGGTCGTACTGCTTTTCGTGGAACGTCGTCTGGGCGATGACGATAGCTTTTGGTACCTCCGGTAGTAACGCAACCTCTTCGACCGACGAGATCACCTGGTGGTTACCGGGTGCGAAGCTTTGCAAGCTCAGAATCTCGGGATGGCGGGGGTCGCCGACGATGACGACGAAATAGCCCTCTTCGGATGCCCTCTTGATGCGGTTCTGGCTTGAGACCACGTGCGGGCACGTGGCGTCGACGATCGTCAGGCCGCGCGCGCGCATTTCCCCGATCTCCTCGATGGGCATGCCGTGAGCGCGGATGATCATCGTGCCTTCTGCCACCGGCCGCCAGTCGGCGATACTTCGGATGCCCTTGCTTTCGAGTTCCGCCACGGCCTGCGGATTATGGATCAGAGGGCCGCATGTGTGGATCGGCTTCCCGTCAGTCGTAGTCTCGGCCGTGCGCAGCGCCATGTCGATGGCCCTCTGCACGCCCATGCAGAACCCCGCCGTCTTCGCGAGCTTGATGCGCATCCTTTCTCCGCTTCCTTCCGGTGAGATGTCACATCATAGCCGTTCCCGTCTACCCTGTGCAACCCGTATCATTTCTGGCGATTGGCGGGAGAACGAGGTATACTTGCGAAAAGATTGCATACTGGAGAGGATATGGCGCATCATACGATGAAAGGGGCATATGCGCGCCTGAGCGAGCGCCTGAACAGGCATCCGCAGGGCGCGCCGCCGTCTGATCTGCTGGCCGCCATTCTGCGCATGCTCGTATCGGAGCGCGAAGCGGAACTTATCTCGCTTCTTCCGCTCAGGCCATTCACGGCTGCGGCCGCGGCCAGGCGCTGGAACATGGACGAGGCGAGCGCTGTCGGCGTGCTGAACGAGCTGGCGCATCGCGCCCTGCTGGTCGACGTCCCAGGGCCCGACGGCTTCGTGTATATCCTGCCGCCTCCGATGGCGGGCTTTTTCGAGTTTTCCCTGATGCGGGTCAGGGATGACCTAGACCAGAAGGTGCTCAGCGAGCTGTTCTACCAGTATATCAACGTCGAGGACGAGTTCATCAGGAACCTCATTGCCGGCGGAACCACGCATATCGGCCGGGTCTTCGTCGATGAGGGGGCCCTTCCGGCGGACCCGACCCGCACGATGCGGGAAGTGGGCCGGCGGCGCCCGGATGGCGCAGTCCAGCCGGACCCGACCCGCACGATGCGGGAAGTGGGCCGGCGGCGCCCGGATGGCGCAGTCCAGCCGGACCCGACCTTGCAGATTCTCGACTGGGAGCGGACAACCCGTATCATTGCCGATGCCACGGCGGCTGCGCTTGGCACCTGCTACTGCCGGCACAAGATGGAGCATGTCGGAAAGGCCTGCGATGCGCCTCAGGAAACCTGCCTGACGCTGAACATGGTCGCCGACTCGCTGGTCCGTCACGGTCATGCGAAGGCGATATCGAAAGACGAAGCCATGCGTGTCGTCGAGATCAGCCGTGAGCATCACCTGGTCCAGTTCGGCGAGAACGTACGTACCGGGGTGAACTTCATCTGCAACTGCTGCGGCTGCTGCTGTGAAGCGCTGGTCGGATTCAAAAAATTCTCGACGCTCAAACCGATCCATCCGGCGCCGTTCCTTCCCGAACCGGCGGGGGAAGGCTTGTGCCGGGCTTGCGGGCGATGCGCGAAGCTCTGCCCGGTGAACGCCTGGACGATACAGGATGGCCGGCCTCGCCTGAATGCCGATCTCTGCCTTGGCTGCGGCGTCTGCGTGCGCGGCTGCCCATTTGGTGCGTTGCGCCTGTCCAGACATGAGCGCGGACCAATCACACCGGTGGATACCGCCGAACGGGTTGTCCGCATGGCCGTCGAGCGCGGAAAGCTGCAGAACTTCATCTTCGACAACCAGCTGCAGTTCAGCCACCGTGCGATGGCCGCCCTGATAGGCGCTGTTCTGCGCCTGCCGCCGGTGAAGCGCGCTCTGGCAACGAGCCAGCTCGGCTCCGCCTATATCGACCGCCTCGTCGAGCTCTCCCGCATCCCCGAAAAAGAGTGAGAGAGGCCTCCCTCGTTCAAACTTCCTTCATCGCTCCGGATCTGATCCAGTCGGCGAGCCGGCGCATGCCCTCCTCGATCCCGATACGGGGCTCGTAGCCGAGGTCGCGGCGGGCGGCGGTCAGGTCGAACCAGTGGGCGGTCGACATCTCGCGTGCCATGAACCGGGTCAGCCGCGGCTCGCCGTTCAACCGGAAAAGACCGTAAGCGAGTTCCATCGCTCCGCCGATCAGCCATCCAATAGTTGGTGATATGGAACGCGTCAGCGGCGGCAGGCCCGCGGCGCCGATCATCATGTTAACGACGTCCCACAGCGGCCGTGGATCGCCGTTCGAGATGAAATACGCCTTTCCGGCGATCGGCGAGCCCGGTTCGAGCCGCTCCGCCGCGAGAATGTGGGCGTCGGCGGCGTTATCGACGTAGACCGTGTCGACCTTGTTTTTATTGTCGCCGATCATCATCAGACGGCCGGCTTTCGCCGCCGCGACCATGCGGGGCGCGAGATGGTTGTCGCCGGGACCCCAGATCAGGTGCGGCCTCAGCGAAACCGTGGCGAGCTTGGGACCGTTCGCAGCTAGCACGAGCTTTTCGGCGATCGCCTTCGTCTTCGGATAGTGCGTTTCATAGTGGTCGGAATATGGAACCGACTCGTTCGCGTTTTCCATGTCGTTGCCGTCGAAAACGACGCTCGGCGAACTGGTATAGACCAGACGCCGGATGCCGAGCTGCCTGCAGGCCTCGACGACATTCGTCGTGCCGACGACGTTGGGCTTGTAATACTCGTCATACGAGCCCCAGATGCCGGGCTTCGAGGCGACATGAAACACGAGGTCGCAGCCCCGGCATGCCTCGAGTACGGCGGCCGGGTCGGCAAGATCGCCGTTCACGCACTCGATTCCCAGCTGTTCGAGTTCCGGATACCGGCCCCGCGAAAAGCTGCGCACCGGCAACCCGCGTTCGCGGAGCATCTTGACGAGCACCTTTCCCAGAAAACCGCCGCCTCCGGTGACGAGAATGCGTTTGCAGTTCTTCAGTCCGGGGTCGGCGATGCTGACGTCACTCATCTTATCCTCCAATCCGGTTCAGTTCTGTATGCGCTCGGCCGCCCACGTGGACAACTGTTCGCGTCCGATCTTGGCGTTGTGTCGGACATCTACCGGAAAGGCCGGGTGGAAGAGAATGCGGACGATGTCCCGGGTGTGCTCGCGTGCGGCGCCGAGCGCCCGTAATTCCGTTGCCAGAGCCGTTTCATCGACGGTGCCGGCGTTTTTCTCGAGTTCGACGCAGAGGACGGGGGTCTGGCTGCCGCGCGGGCCGGTGCCGACCAGGGCCGTGCGGAACACCTTCGGGTGCTGATTGAATACCGCCTCGCATGGAATGGTGAACAGCGTGCGGCTGCCGGTCTCGACGCGATGCGCCTTCCTGCCGCAGAACCAGAGCCTGCCGGAGGCGTCGATGCGGCCGCAGTCGCCCATGCGGTGCCAGATCGTTCCGTCGGCGGCACGGATCTTCGCCAGCGCCGTCGCCTCGGGGCGCTTGTAATACTCGCTGGTGACGATCGGGCCGCTCACGGCTATCTCGCCGATCTCGCCGGTCGCCAGCACGAGGTCGTCAGACCAGGCCGGAATCGGATCGTCGGTGATCCGGATGATGCGGACTGTGACCTCGGGAACGGGGCGTCCGACGCAGGTACCGCCGCCACGCGCGGTTTCGGCCGCCGTCTCGCCGAGAATCTCGTGGCTGCCGATGCTGCTGACGGGAAGCGACTCGGTCGCGCCATAGGGCGTGTGGATCTGGGTCGATTCGGGAAGCATCTTCTGGAAGCGTGCCAGGACGTCGTTGCGGGCCGGTGCGCCGCAGGAGATGACCGTGCGGAGTGTCGGAAGCTTGATGCCGTGCGCTTCCCCGTAGCGGCTCAGGGTGTTGACTAGGGCGGGCGATCCGAACATCACGGTCGCGCCGTTATTCTCGATCGCCTCGATCAGCTTCACCGGATCGGCCTGGGCGGGCTTGGTCGCGTCCATGTCGGGGACGACGACCGTCGTGCCGAGGCAGACGTCGAGAAGAGCGAACAGCGGGAAAGTGGCGAGGTCGACGTCGTGCTCGTCGAACCGGTACAGTTCCTGGATGAACCGTACCTGGTGGGTCAGGATGTTGTGCGTGTAGACGGCGCCCTTCGAGATGCCGGTGCTGCCGCTCGTGAAGAAGATCGCGCCCATCTCGTCGCCCATGTCTTCGAGAGGGAATGGTGCCGCGTCGGCGTCGCGGACCTGCGCTAGCGTGCGGCCGCCCCAGAAGAGTCGCGTCCCTTTCGTCACGCAGATGCGGATCGAGGCGGGCGACCAGCGCAGGATTTTGCGGGCCGCGTGCGCCTTCGTGACGCCGATGAACGCTTCGGGCGCGGCTTCGCCGAGACATTTGCCGAGATTGTGGATGCCGATGCCCGGGTCGATCAGCACGGCCACCGCGCCGAGCTTGAACAGGGCGAACGTGACCGCGAAGAACTCGAGGCTCGGCGTCAACATCAGTGCCGTCCGCATGCCGCGCCGGACGCCCAGTTTCTGCAGACCGCGCGCGTACCGGTTGCTTTCCTCTTCGAGCTGCCGGAACGTCAGGTGGGTGTAGGAAACCCGGCCGTCACCGTCGCGCCCGTGCGGGAAAACCACCGCCCGTTTGCTCGGAAGCCGTTCCGCCCAGTGCCGGACGTATGTCGCAATGTTAACGGGAATGATACCAGTATTCATATAATAATCTTTGCTATATCGATCGCATCAGTGCGTGTAATCGAGAATTTTCACGGGCTTGTCGAGGTTTTCCCCGACGGTTTCGATGATCTCCGCGTAGTGCGGGCAGGGAAAACCGATTGGGGTGCCGCGCTTCATGCAGGATGCGAAAGCGATGGCTTCGACTCCACGCTCGATCATCATGTTCACCCGGGGAACGACGTTCTTGCCGGGACAGCCGCCGCAGGAAACGAATCCGGCGATCTCGCACGGTCCGGTTTCCTCGAACGCGCCTTTTCCACGGGCGGCGAAAACGAAACAGGCCGAGCCCGGGCACATGCTTTCCGTCTGCTGACAGCGGATGATGCCGACCTTCATGGGGTCAGGCCGGATGTCTGGTGAAAAAGTCGCGCATCAGGCCGATGACCTTTTCGCCGACGTCTTCCAGCAGGTAATGGCCGGCTTCGGAGAATGAGTGAACTTCGGCCTGAGGGAGATGCTTGCGCCAGGTGTTGTAAAAGGCCCGTCGGAAGATGAAATCGCGTTGGCCCCAGCAGATGAGCGCCGGTGTCTTCCGGAACTGCGCGAGGCCGCTTTCGATCTGCTTGATCGTGCCCCACGAAAGGTCGCCCGGCCTGAGCGGGATGTCCTGGACGAAATGGGTCGTCGCGACGCGATTCGCCCACGAGTCGTACGGGCCGGTGAAAGCCCGCTGCAGCTCCTCGCTGAGCGGGGTTCGGGTGCAGGTGCGGGCCGCGATCTCGGCGAACGCGTTGAAGCCGCGGTTGAGCCACTCCCCGAGTCGGCTGTTGCGGAAAATCCAGAGGGGCCAGGGGAATTCCATTTCGTCGGGCAGCGGGAAGCCACCGGTGTTCATCAGCACAAGGCGTTTCACCTGCAGGGCATGCCGGTTCGCGAAGCCCATACCGATCGCGCCTCCCCAGTCGTGCAGCACGAGGGTGATCGGCTGCGTGATGCCCAGATGGGCGATCAGCGCCTCGAGATCGCGGATGCGCTGCTCGAGCGTGTAGGAATATCGCTTCGCTTCCGGCTTGTCGGACAACCCGCAGCCGATGTGGTCGGGGACGATTACCCGATGGTCGTGCCGAAAAGCGGGGACAAGCGCCCGGAACAGGAACGACCAGGACGGGTTGCCGTGCACCATGACGATCGGCGGGCCTTCGCCCTCGTCGAGATAATGCTGCCGGATGCCGTTGTTCTCGAACCAGTTGCTCTTGAACGGATACAGATGACGGAAATCTTCTATATTAAAGGGTTTATAATCATTCATATGGTTCGTCAGTTACCAGCGCCAGCCCAGCATCATGCTGTTCAGGCCGCTTCCGATGCCGATGAAGGAGACCTTCATGCCTGGGTTCAGGACGCCCCGCTCCATTGCGATGGCGGCCGTCACCGGCAGGGAGACGGTACCCATGTTGCCGAGGTAGGGGAAGGTCGAAAAATCCTTGTCGATCGTGAGTCCGAGCCCCTGGAGGATCGCGTCGCGGTTGGCGGAGGCGACCTGGTGGGAGATCAGCCGGTCGACCTCGCCGGCCGCCCAGTTCATCTCGGAATAGAACGCCTTGCCGATGCGCGAAATGAGCTCGCTGCCGTGCTTGAGAAGGCCGATCGCGTTCGTCTCCATGATCTGCGGAGCGCGCGGCGGAACATGCGTGTCGGCGCCCCAGCGGCACATGCGGTGGTGTTCGGGGGCGCCCATGGTGACGGCGCCGAGCAGCTGAGGCCGGCCGGGGCCGTACGAGCCGTCACTGAGGACGACGCCGACCGCGCCCGAACCGCCGGTGAGCGTGGCGAGCGCGCCCTTGAAGAACTCCATCGTGCCCTCGGCGAGCATGCGGTCCATCATGATCGTCGTGATCTCACGCGCTGTCTCGCAGGCGACGACGATGCCGGCCTTGATCTGGCCAAGCTCGATGCGATTCGCCACGTCGATGATGCCGGTCATGACGCCCAGGCAGGCGTTCGATACATCGTGAATCACCGTCGAGGCCTTGACGCCGAGCTGCGCCGCGACGCCGCAGGCTGTCGCCGGCTCGAAGTTGTCGCGGCAGACGCCGCCGTACACGACGGCCCCGATGTCCTCCTCGGGAATGCCCGAATCGGCGATCGCTTTCTGCGCGGCCTTCGCGGCGCCGTCGGAGTTGAGGTGGCCGGGGTCCCACCAGCGCCGTTCACGGATTCCCGTCAGGGCTTCGAGTTGGCCGGGTTGGAGGAACAGTTTCTTGTACAGCGGTGAAAGCCGTTCCTCGATCCAGGTCGAGGTGATGATGTTGTGCGGCAGCTCGTAGCCGATCGATTCGAGAAACACGCGGCTGAATTTCATGGGGTGACGAAAATGCCTTTCTGAAGGCCTCGCGACTGGTGCCTCGCGGACCTCAGAGGCCCGGAACCAACCGGATGGCGAATTCCCTCATGTTATATATCACGCGGCCGTCGACGTGCAAGTATCCTGAACCGCGAACTAGCCGCTGCTCGTCGTCGAACGCGTCGATCACGGCTTCCACCGTCACCAGGTTGTTCGTCGGGATGATCTGGCCTCGATACGACCAGGAGTGGCGCGCGCCCGTCGCGAACGACTCGAAATGCCACGGCCCGGCCGGAAGCGTATCCTTCCAGCGGTGCAGGGCCGCGGCCTTGAGCAGCTGCATGAAGGCTTCCAGCCCGAGCGAGCCGGGAATGACCGGATCCTGGTAGAAGTGGGCCTTGAAGAACCATTCGCCGGGATCGACCCGCTTCGTACCACGCAGGAAACCCAGGCCCTTCGGCCCGCCGTCCGGCACGAACAGGTCGATCGAGTCGAGCATGCGGTAGGAACGCGCGGGAAGGGCGAGACCGTCTTCCGGCGGCTGATGCGCGTCTCCGGGGTGCAGCGGAGCACTGTCCGGCCAGTCGGGCGGGGAAACATGGCGGCTCGTTTCCGCCGCGGTCGGGGTGTACAACTGCGCCCCACGGATGCCGACCTGGTTGGCAAGGGCCTCCTCTGTGAAGAAGCCGAACACCGTGTCGCCTTCGTAGACCGTCCGGCCCTGGCGGGTGACCTTGAAGGTGTAGCCCTGGATGATCATGCCGCCGGACTGGGCGACCTTGGTGACCGCGATGTCGGCGGTGAGCGTGCCGGCGTCGCGCCGCAGATCCTCGTGCAGGATGGCGTTGCCGTCGAGGTTACGGAAATGCAGGTTCTCGCGGCTCGTCATGGCCGAGCCCATGTAGGCGGCGAGCCAGCCGCAGATCTGGAGCGGGAACTCGAGAATGACCGAGAACGGCATGCTGTTCTGCCGGTTCGCCCGGAAATACCAGGCGTCGGCTGGCACGTCATACTGGCCCTGGACCGTGCCGCCGGGCACCATCTGGAGCGCCGGCGCCTTCAGGGCTGTGATGCGGTCGAGGAACAGATAGGGCGGGCCGGGCAGGCGCGCCAGGAACCGGTTCGCGTCGAACTCGCGGTAGGCGTCGCCGAAACAGAGAGAGGGCTTGCCGACCGCGTATTCGAGGATCTGTTGTGCCGTGAAAAGTTCGCGGACCGGCGCCGCGACGTTCGGCAGAGACGGCGTGAACGCCGTGGCGGCCCGCTTCGCGGCCCAGATCGCCTCGACCCGCTCCCGATTCGTGTTGGTAAGGCGGATGGACATGTCGAGGCACTGGACGATCATGCGACCGTCGGCGAACATCAGCGCGTCGGCGAGTGCGTAGGGCTCCGGGTCGTAGCCGATCTCCTTGATCGTGATCTCGTACAGCGCCTTCTTCGCGCCGGGAATGACCTGGCCGCGGCAACGCAGGCGGCTGCGCACTTCCGGAATCGGCTCGAAGCTGCTCTCCGGCGACTCGGCGAGCCAGCCCATGCGCAGGAGATACACGCGCATCGACTGCATGCACGACTCGTACATCAGCGTGCCGGGCATGACCTGGTCGTCTATGAAATGACTCGTCAGGAACCACGCGTCCTTCGGGATGTCGATCTCGGCCTTGATCAGGCCGCGACCGAACCGGCCGCCCTTCGGATCGATCAGCGTGACGCGGTCGATCATCGCCAGCTTGCCCGCCGGCAGTGTCTGCGGATTGCGGATGGGAAGATTCGCGAAGTCGGGCCCGAACGCGGCCGCGAGGTCACCCCGGCGGAGATCGCCGTATCGCCAAAGGACTCGACGCTCATCGGAGCAAGGCGGTCGAGCTCGGGCGGCCACTGGAGAGGCTCGATGCGGACATCGTCATCGGTGAGGACGATGCCGCGCCCGTCGTTGAGCTGCTTGTCGGTGAAGAAGCCGGCGCAGCCGTCACGCATCGTGATCAGCCGGCGGCCTTCGACGGTGCCGTCGAACTCGAAGAAGAACAGGTAGGTGTCGGCCTGCCGGATGAACCGGTCGACGCGGATGTCATAGCGGACCGTCGTTCCGGGGCGGGGGAGAGGGCCGTGGAACGTGACGGTCGCGTCGAGCAGGCGGTATTTCGCTATGCCTTTCGTCTTGAAGTCGATGCCGAGCCAGGCGGAGAGGAACAGGTCGGCCTGGCCCGCCTCGACCGCGAGGCCTGTCGGCATACGGTCTCCGTCGAGATACCAAGCGCCCGGCAGAACGTCGTGCTCGGTCGCTAGTTCGCCGGATTTGAGCGACCCCTTTTCCCCGCGGCAGTACAGGATGCGGTCGACGAAGTTGAGAGGCTCGTCGGGCAGCCGGACCCGAGTCGGGTAGGCGTCGATCTCGGCGAAGAAGGGGCCGAGGGCCTTTCCGATCTTGCCGATCGCGAACTCCATCGATCCGGCCCGGTCGAGGAAGACCGGTTCGGTGGCCTTCTGGACCGGTGCAGTTCGAGACGGCGCTATTGGGGCAGTGGAATATGATTGAATATTATATGTAGAAGTGTTGTAGACGTCGTGTCCGCTTGCCTCGGAAGTGGTGAGGCCGAGTTCCATGGCCTTCGCCTGGAGGCGTAGGATCTCGTCGCTGCGGCGCAGAAAAGCCTCGTGCGCTGCCGCGACCGCTTGCTGCGTCGCCAGCCAGCCCGCTATCAGCCCGTCTGACGAGGAAAGAACGGAGGCGGGTGCGACTGCCGGAGAGGCTGACGGACGCATGTCCTGGGGCGGGGGAGCGGCAGGTGGGATCGGCGGTCTGGATGGCATGGGCGACTCCTGAATGACTGGGCTGACGGGCGAAGGCGGCTGCATGGCCTGGACCGGCGGCCGGGGCGGTATGGATGGTCTGGGCGGAATGGCTGGAGGCGTCGGAAGAGGCTCTGCGACGGACCGGCGACGTTCCGGGATGTTCCCGAATCCGCGTTCGATCGGAACCGTGATGACTGGTTTCGATGCGGAAACATCCGCTTTCGCTGGCGATGTTCCGGCATACAGTGGGGAGAAATCGACGGCAACGCCTTCCGCGTGGCAGTGGGCCAACACACGCAGAATCGTGCTCGTCTCGTCGTGGCCGCTCATCGAGACCGAACGGGCGAGGTGGCGGCGGTCGCCGAGAATGCGGCCGATCATGCGCGAACAGGAGGCGCGCGGCCCCATTTCGAGGAAGATACGCGCGCCGTCTGCGTAGGCGGCTTCGATGCCGGCCGGGAAGTTGATCGTGCCGATCGCCTGGGCGAGGATCGAGTCGGCCGAGACGTTTTTTTCGGGCGTGAACCTGCGACCCCAGCCGCTGCTGTAGAACGAGATTCCATCCGGCGGCGTGCAGTCATACACATGCAGGCCGCGATAGATGTCGCCGACCGGTTTTGCCGCCGGTGAATGGACCGACGAGACGCCTTCGATGGGGAAGAACGCGCAGCCGAGGCTCTTGACGAACGTTTCGAGAGCCTTCCGGTTGCCGCCGACCACGCACTCGCCGGGCGTGTTGACGATCAGGATATACACCTGCGAATGATCGGCGATGCGGGCCTCGACCTCGGCGACCGGTCTGTCGACCAGACCGAGCACCCAGTCGACCTCGCGCGGGTCGTCGTCGGTCCAGCCCCAGGAGGTGCGGACCGCCTCGCAACGGCCGATGAGATCCTTTGTGAACAGCGTCAGCCGGCGCATCCGCTCGACCATCTCGTCGCGGGCGCGCCAGGTGCGAGTGGCGAAGTTGCCGGCCGTCTCGCCGAGGCTGTAGCCGATCACCGCGCGCGGTTCGACGCCGAACTGCCGCACGACATCGCTGACGAGCGCGCAGTAAGAGACGTGCCCGAAGACGAGCGAGTTGTGGTCGGCCAGCAGCGCCGCATCGGCTTCCCTCTCCCAGCCCTCGGGCCAGGCCAGGCGCCAGGGGGCGACGAGCCGCGTCGCGAACTGCGTCTTCAGCCTGAGATTCTCACAATCGAGCGCTCGCAGGAGATGCGGCCAGGCTGCGCCAGTGTCGAGGCCCATGCCGAGGTAATGGTTGCCCGAACCGGGGAAGACGAATGCGACGTGGCCTTCCCGTGCGAGCGGGCTGGAGCCGTAGAACACGCGGTCGCCGACCACCGGGCCGCCCGAAAGCGCGCGCTTCGGATCGTTACGGAGGTGCTCGCGAAGCACGCCGACTTTTTGCAACAAATCATCGATAGATCCAGATACAATAGATGCAGATATATTATCAGCGAGGCCTGTCGTTCGTGCCGTCGCAAGCCACGCGCGGGCGAGCTCCCCCATCGGAGCGGCGGAAGACGCTTTGCCCGTCGTGCGGGCCAGCGCCTCGAGTTTCGCGATCTCCGCCGCCATCGCTTCCGGCGTCCCCGCGGAAAGGGGAAAGACCGCTTCGGAAAGCGTTCCGAGAGGGAAGCGCCGTTCCTCGCCCATCGCCGCGACCACGGCTGGAAGACCGTTCTCGGCGGGTTCCGCGGCTTCGAGAACGACGTGGGCGACGGTACCGTCGCTCGAGAAGCTGTTTACGCCGACATACCGGGGGCCGTCCTCGCGATTTTGCTGCCAGAATTGCGCCCGGTGCGGGGTGAAAAAGTGGTCCGATGCATGTGCCAGTTCGGCGCAGGGCGCTTTGAGCCCCGGCATGGCGGGGAGCATCGAATGATACAGGCAGAGCGCTGCCCGGGCGACCGAAGCCAGGCCGGCCGCGCATCCAGTATGGCCGATGACCGTTTTCACGCCGGCGAGCGCGCAGCGCGGGCCGGTGGCGTCGAACGCCGCCGGTTCCGATGCTGTCGGGGGACGGAAGAACTCCGCAAGGACGGCCGCTTCGAGCCGGTCTTCGGCGGGG
>JAKJFL010000388.1:0-3945 GCA_022704935.1 Candidatus Rifleibacteriota bacterium | reverse complement strand
GTGACGCATATCACCGAGAAACGACCCGCGGGACGGTTTTACCGTCTCGCGGGTTTGTTGTGCCTTCTTTTCATCGCGCTGACGTTCGCCGCCTTCCCGGCCAATGCCCAGTCGGCAATATCGGGAAAAGGGGAAACCGTGCTCGTCGTGCCCATCACGGGCAATATCGACAGCGGGCTTTCCTTCTTCCTGCAGCGCATGATTCGCCGCGCCGAGCGCGAGAACATCAAGGCGGTCATTCTCGAGGTCAACTCGAACGGCGGTCTCGTCGACGCGGCCCAGGAGATGAAAGACGCGCTCCTGCGAAGCGGCATCACGACCGTCGGGTACGTCAAGGGGCGGGCGCTCTCGGCGGCCGCTCTCATAACGATTTCCTGCCATCGCATTTTCATGGAGCCCGGCTCCGAGATGGGCGCCGCGACCCCGATCAAGATCATGGGCACCTCGATCCAGGCCGCCGAAGCCAAGTTCGTTTCGGCGTTCCGGGGCGAGTTCGAATCCGCCGCCGAAGCGCGAAAACGGCCGAAAACACTGGCCGCCTCGATGGTCGACAAGGAAGTCGACGCCATCCCCGGCCTCCGCAAGCGTGGCGAGATCCTCACCCTGACGAGCGAAAGCGCCCTCCAGCACGGGTTCTGCGATGCGGTCGTCACCTCGCTCGACGGAGTGCTGCGCCGTCTGAACCTCGAGCAGGCAACGATCGAGCGCGCCGAGCCGACCTCGGGCGAGAGAATCGCCCGCTGGCTAACGCACCCCAACGTCTCCGTCCTGCTGTTCACGATCGGCTTCTGGTGCCTGGTTCTCGAGTTTCTGGTGTTCGGCTGGGGCCTGCTGGGCTGGTTCGGCCTCGTCTGCTTCGCCCTTTTCTTCGGCGGCCACCTGTTCGCCTACATGGCGGGCTTCGAAGCCGTCCTGTTGTTCGGCATCGGCCTTCTGCTGCTCCTGGCTGAAATTTTCATCATTCCCGGCTTCGGCATCACCGGCATTGCCGGCATCGGCGCGATGTGCGCCGGCCTGGTGATCACGTTCGGCGGAATATATACCGCTGTATATTCAATTGCGAAAATCATGGCCCTGTCGATCGTGATGATCGTCGTGCTCTACAATCTCGGGCCAAAACTGAAACTGTTCGACCGGTTCGTGCTCAAGGAAGCGATGACGACCGAAGCCGGCTTCGTGGCTGTCGACGGCCACGCGTTCGACAAGCTTCTCCACATGGAAGGCACGACGGTTTCGACGTGCCGACCGGCCGGCATCGTCCGGATCGGCCCCGACAAATTCGACGTGACATCCGACGGCGAGTTCATCGAGCGGGGAAAGCCGATCACGGTCATCGCCGTCGAGGGCACGAAGATCGTCGTCCGGGAAGTAAAGGGATAAGGAACCTCCTCATGCGGAACATGCTGCCTGTCTTCTCGTTTTTGCTTCTGCTGGCCTGCTTTTTCGCGACTCCGGCAGTCATGGCGCAGGAAATGTCCGGCGAAGAGCTCCTTCCGCGGCTTTCATCGGGCACGACCGATTCCGGCAGGCAGCCCGAAGCCGCTCCGACCGGCACCTCGGATGAACCGGCCGGAACGGGAAAGCCAGCGGAAACGCCCGCTCCGGGTGAACCGGGGGCCGTCTCCTACAGCATGGTCGTGCTAGCCATGCTGATCGGCGGTCTGCTCCTGCTGTTCATCGAAGTGGCGCTGATTCCCGGTTTCGGAATCACCGGCGTCACGGGCATCATCGCGATTTTTGCCGGCCTCGGCCTCGCCTTCTGGAAACTCGACATCCGGCTGGCCGTCCTGTACTCGTTCGGCTCGATGGCGGCCCTCGTGGGCTTGGTTCTCTGGGCGATTTATATCTTCCCACATACCAGCATCGGGAAAAAGTTCGTCCTGAACGCGAAGATCTCCGTCGAGGACGGATTCACGGCGATCCGCGACCTCGAACGATTCGTCGGCATGGAAGGCGTTGCCACGAGCGACCTTCGCCCTTCAGGCATCGCCCGCATCGGCGACGAGCGCATGGACGTGCTGTCGGACGGCGAGTTCGTTCCGCGCCAGAGCAAAATCAAAGTTCTGCGCGTGAAAGAAGGGGCGCTCATCGTGGCAATGATCGAACCTCCTCCCCCAGGCAACGCCTGACGAGGGCTTTCAGTGGACTTTTCCGCGTATCTCCCCCTGATTGGCTTTCTGATCCTTGTCCTTGTCGTCAACTGGGTCGTGCCGGTCATCCTGCTGATCCGGGCCCGCTGGACAGGACTCGAACTCGACCCGTTCAGCTTGATCGGCATGCGATTGCGGAACGTGCCGCCGCACCTGATCGTAGGATCCGCGATTGCAGCCTCCCGCGGGGGCATTCCCATCAGCATGAATGAGCTGGAAGCTCATCACTTGGCAGGCGGCAATCCGGCGAGGGTCGTTCGGGCTCTTCTGATGGCAAAGGAGGCCGGAAGCTCGTTGAATTTCAGTCAGGCGGCGGCGATCGACCTCTCGGGACGTGACGTCCTGGAGTATTGCAGGTCCCTTCCGAAAAAGAAGGAACGCTAACCGGTCAGAGCGTCATTTTCCCCAAGGCATCCGAAGGATTTCCGGTGAAATGGGCTTCACGACGCCGGGAAGTGGCACGGCCAAAAGAGAGCGAACACGCTTGTTTCGTTCGATTGCCCGGGCCTGAAATCTCGTACAAACCTTTTCCTGGCTGAACGCCTCGTTCCGTTGGCACAAGCCTTCCCAGTCGGTGTCTTCGCGGATCTCGAATCCGCAGAGAGGCCAGATCAGACGTGCATATTCGGCAATCGGCTCAACATCCGTCAACAGATTCAATTTTCCGTTTCGGGCGAGAAGAGTTCGGTATCGAGCAAGAAATGTCGGTGCAATCAGCATTTTTCCGGGTTTCCGCAGGTAGGGAGTGGGAAACGTAACCCAAATTTCATCGAGTTCTCCCGGCGCAAACAACTTCTCCAGCAGTTCGCCCTCGACCCGGATGAATCCGACATTGTTCAGTTTTTCTTCCAGTGCCGACCTGGCGCCATGCCAAATCCTGCCGCCCTTGACGTCCAGACCGAGCACATTGAAGGCGGGATAGATCCTGGCGAGACCGAGCGAGAAATCGCCCCAGCCGCAGCCCATTTCAAGAATCAGCGGCGCCGGTCGTCGAAAAAACGCGTCGTTCCACTTCCCGGCACGTTCGAACGGGGTTTCCAGCAGTTCCCGTATCGGGGGTTCGAATAAATTGGGAAATGCGGCAAGCTGCCTGTATCGCTCGAGTTTCGGAACGCGCATGGGTCGTGGGGTCACCTTGTTCTTGACTTTGATCGGGGTTTCCCGGATTATAGAATAAAATGGGCCGGTACATGCCGGGCAGCGTGAAAATTCGTGCGTCGATCTGAAGGAGGCGTTCCGTGGAAGGCTTCGTCGTATTGATCATCATCGGTGGTCTGATCGGTTTCTTCGTTCTCACCTATTTCGTTCCGGTCGGACTCTGGGTCAGCGCTCTCGCGTCGGGCGTCCCGGTCGGCCTGTTCGACCTGATCGGCATGCGGCTTCGCGGCGTCTCCCCGTATCAGATCATCAACCCGGCCATCACGGCGTTCAAGGGCGGTCTCGACGTGGCCCTGCAAGCGCTCGAATCGCACTACCTCGCCGGCGGCAACGTCCAGAAAGTCGTTTCAGCCCTCATTTCGGCGCAACGCGCCGGCATTCCGCTGAACTTCAAACAGGCCACGGCGATCGATCTGGCCGGCCGTGACGTGCTCGACGCCGTCCGCAACTGCGTGAAACCGAAGGTCATCACGACCCCCGAAGTCTCGGCCATGGCGAAGAACGGCATCCAGGTCAAGGCCATCGCCCGCATCACCGTGAAAACCGACATCAACAAGCTGATCGGCGGCGCCACCGAAGAGACGATCCTGGCCCGCGTCGGCGAAGGCATCGTCACCACGATCGGCTCGGCTGAGTC
>JAKJFL010000387.1:0-3951 GCA_022704935.1 Candidatus Rifleibacteriota bacterium | reverse complement strand
TGTTCTGACCTTTTTCCTCCTGCTGTTCCCGATCGTTGCCGTGCGCGGACGGCGAGGGCTGTCGCGGAGAAACATGGCATCGCTCGGCTACTTCTGCGCCATCGGCGCCGGATATATGCTTCTCGAAATGGGGTGCATGCAGAAGCTCGTCCTCTTCCTCGGGCATCCCGTGTATTCCGCGGCCACGGTCATCGCCGGCTTCCTCGTCTTCAGCGGTCTCGGAAGTTTGGCAAGCGACATAGTCGCGGAAAAACCCGAAAAGGCAGGCATGGCTGGCGCCGCCGTCGTTGCCCTGATCGCCGCTTCCAGTCCGTGGCTGCTCGATGGGGCGATACATATCGCCATGCGTCTTCCCGACTGGCAGAAGTTCCCTCTCGGAATGCTTTTCATCGTCCCGCTCGCGTTTCCGATGGGCATCTTCTTCCCCCTCGGATTCCGGCATGTTCTGAAAACCGACGAAGACCTGGCCCCTTGGGCATGGGGTGCCAACGGCTTTGCGTCCGTTCTCGCGACCCTCGGCGCCCCCCTCCTCGCGATGCAAATCGGCTTCACCGGTCTCGCCTTTCTCGGCGCCGCCTGCTATCTGTCCATCTCGCTCTACTGGTATCTCCACCGCTCCCAACCGCCGGTGAGTGAGCCGCCAGGTTTGTCTGGCTCACCGACGGTGGGGACAAGCGGAAAATCGGTCTGTTAGTTCTTCGGCGGGGTGGGGGGCCTGGCGAGGAGGAAGTAGAAGGCGACGCCTTTCTCGAAGCCGTCGGCGAAGTTGCCGAAGGCTTCGTGGGAGGCGTTGGGGTCGGTCGGGTCGAACGAAAAGCCGCCGAGGCTCACGGTCGCGCCGCCGTAGGAGAAGCCGGGGTTGGGGCCGATCCGCGTGAGCTGGTCCTTCAGACTTGTCGCGAATGATTCGGCCATCGCCAGGACGGTGGCATACTCCTCGCCCGTCAGCGAGAACGCTGCGGTCGAGCCGAGCGCCACGTCGACGCCGATCAGGAATCCGACGGTCCAGGAGTTGGCGTTCTGGGCATGTTCCAGTATCGCGTCTTCGGCGGCTCCGTGAGAGCCGTCGTCGAGCACCGAGGTCATAGCGAACGTTTCGGGGTCGATCTCGAACCAGCTCCAGCGCGGAGTGGAGCCCTCCGTTTTCGGGGTTTTCGGAAACAGCAGCGCCCCGCGCGATTCTCGGACGAGCCGCACCACGCGCTCGGGGAAGCTGTTCGCCTCCAGGTGATCGGCCAGCGCTTCGGCCTTGCCGGGCGGAATGACGTTCACTCCGGCCTGCGTGCCCCAGCGGGAGACGAGCCCTGAGCCTCCGCAGATGCGTTCTTCGAGCACCGCATCGAAGAGACCTGTGCCGAACTGGAAGGCGGCGACGGCCGAAGCATCTCCGGATGCCTGAGGCCGCGCACGCCGCAGATCGATGGCCGTCTCGATGCCGTGTGGCGTGGAGAATGCCGACAGGATGACGATGCGCGGAGCATCAGGGCGGCCGATGCGAACACCCGTCTTCGCGGCGAATTCCCGTTCGTGTTTCGTCTGAAGGGCGATCAGCGACGCCAGCTTGCTGTGCAGAAATTCGCGTGTTCGGACCCAGACCGTCGGAGAAGCCGCCGCCGAAGCCTCTTTCCATGCTGACTCCAGGGTTGCGGTTTCGCTTGCGGGAAGGTCGGGGGCCATGACGGCGAGGGCGAGAACCGTGTTCGCCGCTTCCCGACCGTTGTCGAATGATAGTTCGAGGGGCGGGACGGATGCGTCGTCTCCCGGTTGGATCGTGATCTCACAGCCGGTCACGCGGGCCTGATGCGTGTCGACCGATTGGTCATCGGTTCCCGACAGCATGCTGCCGTCGGGGAGCCAGAGAACGGCTTTCAGATTGCCGTCGCCGCGCTTCGTGAAGGCGAGTTCGGCAATGTCCGCCGACAGGGTGCGGGCGGAAATCTCGAGGTCGAGCAGCGTCAACGCCTGAACGTCGTCGCTGCTTCCGCCTCCGAGGGCATCACCCATTCCACCGATCTGCGCGGCCTGGTTGCCGCCGCCCGGCTGTGTGAAGACCCGCACCGTCAGCTTGACCAGGGTGTCCGTGAAATTCCCGGACGGCTCGAAGTCGGTCGGATCGAGATAGCGTGGGTCTGCCGCGTCGAAGGGGAGAGCATGCAGCCGGTTTCCAACCTTGACGACGGGAAGGCGTTCGAGATGGTCGCCGAAGCCGGTCATCGAGGCAATCACGGTTCTGCCGGCATCGGTGAGGGGAACCGAGCCGATGACGGCCGCCAGATTTCGCTTCGTTGCCCAGACTGAAGCCATCGCGCACAGATCTGCCGGGGTGCCCCAGCCCTGCGTCAGCACGGCCTCGGGTGCGAACAGGACTTTCTGGGAGGGCCCCCTGGGCGGAATGCAGACGATCCGGCGCAGCTCCTCGATGAACCTTTCTTCGCCAAGCTCGAGGAGAGCTTTCCAGCGCACCGCGCCGGGATGTGTCAACGACGTATGGAAAGCTCCGGCTGATGGCAGGGCCGAGCGATCGTCGGCCGGAGCGGCAGTTGCGGAGGGGATCGGGGACGTCGCGGAAGCCGTTCCGACGCCGACGATGGCGCCTTTCCCCTGGCCGGGCCTGGTCCAGCCGGCGGCCGCACGCTTTTCCTGAAGCGCGAGGGCCTTGCGACGAATGGTTTCGTCGAGCCCTTGCTCTGCATCCCCAGAGCCAACGATGGCTTGTCGGGTCGCGAGAATCCAGGAAAGTTCTTTCGGAAGCGGCGCGAGCGTGATCGGGATGTCGAGACCGAACGGTTCGGAAACAAGTCTGGCGTTTTCCGATGCCGGCTCCAGCGCAATCAGGCCACGCCTTTCCTGACCGTCGGGAACGACAACGGTGGGGCCGAACCCGAACAGGTGCGTCTCGGCGAGATCACCCGTGACCGGCGCCGACTCGTTGCCGGTACGGATGGCGAGCCCGTGCTCGAAAGAGGTTCCGGCGCCGTCTTTCACATCCGAGAACGTCACGTCGGCAAAAGTCCCCTCATCGGTTTTCCAGAAGCCGTTGATTCGAATCGCCACCCCGTCGCCGGTACCTGTCCCGAGAGGCTTCTGAACGGGGGGCAGCGCCGTGTCGCCGAGCGCGAGATCGAAGGCGGCATCGCCGGCACGGGCCGCGAGCGTTCCGCGCGTGGCTGCGGCCAGTGGCTGGGGAACGGCGAAGGCGAGCATGGCGCGGCTCGTTCCACCGGGCGTCAGAAACAGCGACTCGCGCCAGCCACCGGGAATTCGTGTTGTAAGCGGTGAAACGGGTATGGCGACCGGTCCGGCCGGGGTGTGGCCGAGCCAGGTGAACGTGGTGAGCGGATCGAGCCTGAACAGTGCCGACACCCGCGACGTGAGTTCGATGGTCAGCACCCGCAGAATCTGCGGCGGCTCGGCCGTCTCGAGTTGCGGCTCGGTTCGATCCTCGATCGCGACCACGCGCATCTCGACCCCGTCATACAGGCGGCCGGGGCCGCTGCCGGAAACGGGGGTGGCCGTCGCCACGTCTGCCGTGGGCCGGGCCTCTCCTGCCAGCGTCAGGATGATGCGACCGTTGGTGTCATCGAAGAACCGCAGCACTGCCGCATCCATGCTTTCGGCCGGCACGCGGAACACGACGTGGCCTCGAATGGGCTCGCCGGGCCGGAGGGCGATCTCCTCGCGGCCAGGCGTGAGTAGCGGTTCGGACACGAGCCACGAGAAATCCGTGACCTGCGCGTCGCTGCCGCCGTTCCACGAAAGGAACAGATGCTGCCGCAGGTTGTCGATCACATAGACCGGGGTTCCCCGCGTCGTTCTGCCTCCCTGCGGGCCGCCCACGATGCCGGCCGGGTGCGCATCCGAGCCTTCGAGAACGATGACGTCCTGCTCGGGAAGGATGTTCTCGAGCTTCACCCCGACCGCGACGAGGCGCTCCTGATCTGGGCAGGGGAT
>JAKJFL010000009.1:0-17631 GCA_022704935.1 Candidatus Rifleibacteriota bacterium | reverse complement strand
ATCGCCTTCGGCCCTGTGGCCCGCCACGCCAGCCACGCCGACCCCGGCGGCCGTCCAACTCCGCGAAGAGAAGAAAAAACTCGGTCCCAAGCCGCCCCGCATCGCCGAGGTGGAGGAGGTCGAGGTCAACCAGCAGATCACGATCATCAAGACCACGCCGGTCAAAAAAGAAGCCCCGCCTCAGAAGCTGAAGAAAAAGAAGGACAAGATCAAGAAGCTGATGAAGGGGCCGCACGTCCCGAAAAAGCTGCTCGCCGAGATGCGTGACGTTGAAAAGCTGGCTGAGCTTGAAACCGAGACCCAGCTTCAGCTGGGCGCGGAGTTGTCCACGGAAGAGCAGATTCCGCGCGTCGTCGTTCCGCAGGACATCACCGTCAGCGACTTGGCGAAATACCTGCATATCGAAGGCGTCGATATCATCAAGAAACTCATGTCGATCGGAGTGTTCGCAAGCTTGAATCAGCGTCTCGAACCGGATCAGGTCCAGATCATCGGCCGCGAGTTCGGCAAGGATATTTCGTTCAGCGAGGATGTCATCGAGTTCGAAGAAGAGCCCGATGAAGCTTCCGAGCTTCATCTGCGGCCCCCGGTCGTCACGATCATGGGCCACGTCGACCACGGCAAGACCTCGCTGCTCGACAAGATCCGCCACGCGCGGGTCGCCGAGGGCGAATTCGGCGGCATCACCCAGCACATCGGCGCCTACCAGGTGAAAACCCCGAACGGCACGATCTGCTTCCTCGACACCCCCGGTCACGAGGCGTTCACCGCCATGCGTGCCCAGGGCGCCCAGGTCACCGACATCGCCATTCTGGTCGTCGCCGCCGACGACGGCGTTCAGCCCCAGACGATCGAGGCGATCCACCACGCCCAGGCAGCCAACGTGCCGATCATCGTGGCGATCAACAAGATCGACAAGCCCGAGGCGAACCAGGAAAAAGTGAAGCAGATGCTCATGCCGTACAACCTCATCGCGGAAGACTGGGGCGGCAAGACGATCATGGTTCCCGTTTCCGCCAAGCTTGGCGACGGCATCAACGAGCTTCTCGAAATGATTCTCCTCCAGGCCGAAATGATGGAACTCAAGGCGAACCCGGACCGCGAGGGCAAGGGCACGATCATCGAGGCCAAGCTCGACAAGGGCATGGGCCCGATCGCTACCGTTCTCGTCCAGAACGGCACCGTCCAGATGGGCGACAACATCATCTGCGGAACCAGTTTCGGCCGCGTCAAGGCTCTCATCAACGATTCCGGCCAGCGCGTGAAGGATGCGACACCCTCGACCCCGGTCGCGCTCATCGGTCTCAACGACGTGCCGAAGGTCGGCGACACCCTGATGGTCGTCGAGAACGCCAAGTTTGCCCGCTACGTCGGCGTGCTGCGGCAGAAGAAAGAGCGCGAAGACCGCCTCACCCGCGAGAACCGGCTCAAGCTGATCGACATCTTCAAGCACGTCACCGACGGTAAGGTGAAAGACCTGAACATCATCATCAAGGCCGACGTGCAGGGTTCCGCCGGCGCCCTCAAGGATTCGCTCGAGCGGCTCACGACGGCCGAGGTGAAGGTGAACGCCATCCACACCGGCGTCGGCGCCATCACCGAGTCCGACATCATGCTCGCGGCGGCCAGCAACGCCATCATCATCGGCTTCCACGTCCGGCCCGCCCACGGGGTCGACGATATCGCCCAGCGCGAGGGCGTCGACATCAAGGTGTTCCGCATCATCTACGACGCGATCGACGCCGTGAAGATGGCCCTCAAGGGCATGTACGAGCCGGAATACCAGGAAGAAGTGGTCGGCCGCGCCGAAGTGCGCAAGGTGTTCAAGATCACCGGCGCCGGCACCATCGCCGGTTCGTATGTCCTCGACGGAAAGGTCGCCCGCGACGCACAGGTCCGCATCATCCGCGACGGCGTCGAGATCTACGAGGGCAAGCTGTGCTCGCTCAAGCGCTTCAAGGACGACGTCCGCGAGGTCATGCAGGGCTACGAGTGCGGCATCGGCGTCGCGAACTACAACGACCTGAAGGACAAGGACATCTTCGAGTTCTTCAGGCTCAAAGAAATACAGCGGACGATATAATTTGACGGCGCCGCGAACTCACACGGGTTCGCGGCGTTTTCAACGGATATCGGAACGGAGCGCACAGGGCATGGCGATGATCGTGGCGGTCGGCACGTTCGAGCTGCATTTTCCCGAGATTCACAGTCTCAAGGAGAAGCGGCAGGTGCTGAGATGCATCATCGACCGCGTGCGCGCCAAGTTCAACGCCTCGATCTCGGAAGTCGATCACAACGACCTCTGGCAGCGCGGCACGGTGGGCGTCGCCCTCGTCTCGAACGACCGGACCCTCCTGACGCAGATGGGCCAGAAAATCGACGACATCATCGCCGACCACGACCAGATCCAGGTCGTCTCACAAGACTGGGAGTATCTATGACCTCGCATCGCCTTGAACGGGTCGAGTCAACGATCCTGCGCGAACTGTCCATCATCCTGCAGCGCCGCATCAATGATCCGCGCGTCCGCGGCGTTCATTTTGTAGGCGTCAATATAAGTCCGGATTTCCATCTCGCCCGAGTTTCCTTCAGCCTGCTCGAGGAAAGCCTCGATCCGGAAGAAGCCCAGCGCGGTCTCGACTCGGCCAAGCCCGTTATGCGCGGCGAACTCAAGAAAGCCGTTCAGCTGCGGAAGATTCCGGAACTCGCTTTCCGGTACGATCCCTCGATCAAAGAGGGCGACCACATCCTCGATCTGCTCCGGAGGATCGAACAGCCGAAAACCCCTCCCCCCGATTCCGAGCCGAAAGACTGACGCGTTTCATGCATCGCCCCACCGACACCGATTCGACGCTCTCCTTATCAGCGGCTCCCTCCAGCGTGAAAACCGATACCTGGGGCAGCTCCGCATACGACGCCAAGATCGAGTTGATCCGCGATCATCTCAGGAAAGCTCGCCGCGTCTTTTCCATCGCCCACCCCTACTCCGACGGCGACGCCCTCGGTTCCCAGCTCGCCCTGCACCACTGGTGCCGCGCGGCCGGGAAAGAGTGCGTCACGCTGAACTTCGATCCGATCCCTCCGCAGATTTCCTGGCTCCCGGGCTCGGAGTTCCTGACCGATAAACTTCCCGATGGGGAGTTCGATCTCGGTTTCCTCATGGAAACTACCGAGGCTTCGCGCATGGGAGATCGAACGCAGTATTTCCGTTGTGCAAAACGATGCATCCATCTCGACCATCACCTCGATGTGCCAGGGCTCGGGGAGATCAACCTGCTCGATCCAGCAGCCAGCTCGACATGTGAAATACTATATAATATATTTTGCGAAATGGATATCCCGCTGAATCTCGACATGATGTCGGCCCTGTATGTAGGCATCATGACGGATACGGGAAATTTCCGATTTCCTGGCACAACACCGCGCTCTCACGAGATCGCCGCGAAAATGATCTCGGCGGGACTGAAGGTGTCCCCAATTTTCAAGCGCGTCTACGAAACGAACGACTGGCGCCGTGTCGTCCTCCACGGCATCTCGATGGAACGCGCCACCAGGCATTTCAACGGGAAGCTGATCACCTCGTGGCTGACGCTGGACGATTTTACCCGCCTCGGCGCGACGGAAATCGACGCGGACGGATCGGTCGCGCCGCTGACCACGATCGCCGGAGCCGAAGTCATTGTCATGTTCCGCGAACTCGACCCCAGAACGATCAAGGCGAGCTTTCGCTCGACCGGCCGGGTCGACGTCCAGGCGATCTGCAAGACCTTCGGGGGCGGCGGGCACAAGCTCGCGGCCGGAGCCAACTTCCAGCAGACCCACATGCAGACGGTTATCGACAACGTCATCTCCGCGATCGAACCATCGATCGCAGCCCTGCCAACATCATGACGAGGAAAGGGATCACAGCGTGAACAGCGACGGATGCCTCGTGGTCTACAAGCCGGCCGGTCTTTCCTCGCACGATGTCGTCGCGATGGTCAGGAAGGCCTATGGGGTCAAGGCAGGCCATGGCGGAACCCTCGATCCGATGGCGCAGGGCGTTCTCCTCATCTTCATGGACAAAAGTCTGAAGGTATTGCCCTACATCCCGCCCGCATTCCTCGACAAGACTTATCTGATGCGCGTCACGCTGGGCAGCGCCACCGACACCTACGACGCGACCGGCCAGGCCACCTACGAGCATCCGGGTCCCGTGACCGTCGATCGTGAAACGATTCTCACGGCCCTGCGCCGCTTCGTAGGCACCTACGATCAGAAACCCCCGGTCTACTCGGCGATCAAGGTGCAGGGCAAGCGCGCCTACGCTCTGGCGAGAGCCGGCGAGACCGTCGAACTGGCGAGCCGCAAGGTGCATGTCACCTCGATCCGCCTCGTGCGCGATTATGAATCGGGCGGCAACCGCCACCTGGTCCTGCGCATCCACTGCTCCCGGGGAACCTACGTTCGCTCAGTCGCGCACGACCTCGGCCAGGAGCTCGGCTGCGGCGGCCATCTGTCGTATCTGCTTCGCGAGCGGGTCGGCTCGTGGACGCATCTGCACGCCTTTCCCGCCTGGAAGATCGAAAAACGTCTTCTCTTCGACGAGACCCCGGCCTTCATGCCGTATTCGGCCATTCTTCCGTTCGCCCGGGCGACCGTCCAGCCTGGTGTCGAGGCCCGCATCAGAAGCGGCACCCCTCTCGAGGCCAAAGATCTCCTGAAAATCGAACCCGGTCACGTCGACAACGCACAGGACAACGTGATCCAGATCATGTCGGCCGCCGGCGAACTGCTTGCCCTGTATGGCCCGCCGGCAGCCAACAAGCCGAAAACCGGCCAGAAGCTGATGCCGATCCGCGTTTTTGCCTGATATTTCCGATCGGGTGAAGCGATGAATCTGTACAACCTTCTCTCAGGCCCGCTCCAAACCGGCCCCTGCGTCATCGGGCTCGGCACGTTCGACGGGGTTCACCTGGGCCACCAGGCGCTGATTTCCGGCATCATCCGCGAAGCCCGGAAAGAAGGCCTGTCGTCGGTCATCTTCACCTTCGACCACCCGCCCCGACGCCTGCTGGACCCGGAAAATTTTCCCGGAGAAATCACGACACCGGAAGAGAAGTTCCGGCTCCTGCTTCATTCGGGCGTCGACAGCGTTGTCTTCCGCCCCTTCGATGAAACCTTCGCACGGACTCCCCCGGAAGAATTCATCCGGAACATCCTGATCGAGCGCCTCGAAGCGCGGCACGTGTTCGTGGGTTTCAATTTCGGCTTCGGCATGCACCGCCGCGGCAGCGCCGAGTTCATGCAGAAGGAGCTTCGCTCGCTCGGACGGGAATGCACGGTCATTTCCCCCGTCACGGCGGCCAAACACCTTGTAAGCAGCACGCTGATCCGGGAGTCGCTCGCCGACGGCGACATCGAACTTGCGTCACAGCTGCTGGGCAGGCACCCGTCGCTCAGCGGCGAGGTCGTTCACGGAGACCACCGCGGCCGCGACATGGGGTTTCCGACGGCGAACCTGCCGCTGGAGAACTCGATCAAGGTTCTGCCGCCGAAAGGCGTCTACTACTGCATCGTCGACACGCCGCAGGGGGCGTTCAACGCTCTCGTCAACATCGACCGCAGGATCCTTCTTCTGGAAGCGCACCTGCTCGATTTCTCGGGCGACCTGTATCACCAGACGATCCGCGTTCGTTTCGTGAAACGGCTTCGCGACGAAATCCGGTTCCCTTCGATGGATTCGCTCATTTCCCAGATCAAGGCCGATCTGACATCGGTTCGAACGCTGGTATCCCACAAAGAGCCGCTTTCCGCGCCCCTCTGCTGAAAAGGGCCGTCAAAACTCCGTTTCCCGGAGGTCCGCCAGGTTGGGGCCTACGGCCGCATCGCACACGAGGGGTACACGCAGATCGACGACGGTCTCCATGACGCGGCGCAACCGAGGCCCGATATCCGACAGTTCTCCCGTCGGCACGGAAAAAACAATCTCGTCGTGAATCTGGAGAATCAACCGGGTCTGGAACCCGCCGCAACGAAGCTCGTGATCGGCATCGAGCATGGCTTTCTTGACGAGATCGGCCGCCGTTCCCTGGAGAGGGGTGTTCCGGGCGACGCGCTCGCCGAACGCCCGCATCGTATGGCTCTTCTCGCGAAGCTCCGATAGAGGCCTGACCCGGCCGAACATCGTCGAGACCCGTCCGTCTGCTTTCGCCTTCGCCAGGTTCGCCTCGAAAAACGCCGTGACGCCGGGATAGCCTGAAAAAAAGCCATCGATATATTTTTGCGCTTCCGGTCTCGAAATCCCGAGTTGCGCGGCAAGACCATGAGCGGAAATTCCGTAAATGATGCCGAAGTTCACGGTTTTGCCGATCTTGCGCTCATCCTCTGAAACCTCGCCGACCGCTTTTCCGAAGATGCGGGCGGCCGTCATCGCGTGGATGTCGAGCTTGTTCCGGAACGCGTCGACAAGAGCGGGATCGTCGGAAAAATGCGCCAGAAGGCGCAGTTCGATCTGCGAATAATCGATCGAGAGCAGAACGTCGCCATGGCGGGGCGGAATGAACGCCCGCCTGACCTTTCGCCCCAGCTCCGTCTTCACCGGGATGTTCTGGAGATTCGGATTCGAGCTGGAGAGTCTGCCGGTCGCGGTCACTGTCTGATTGAAGCTGGTATGGATCAGGCCGGTTTTCGGATCCGCCAGGGTGGCAAGCGTGTCGACGTAGGTGTTCTCGAGTTTCGCGAGCTCGCGGTAATCGAGCAGATCGCGGCAGATCGGATGAACCGCCGCCAGTTCCGTCAGTACGTCGCTGTCGGTCGAAAAGCCGGTTTTCGTCTTTTTCGGCGGGGTGAGCCCCAGCTTGGTGAACAGGACCTCCTGCAGCTGTTTTCCCGAGTTCACATTGAACACATAGCCGGCATGGGTATGGATCGACGCCTCGAGTTCCCGCATGCGGTCTCTGAGGTCGGCTGCGAGTTCCTTGAGATACGGCCTGTTGAGGCCGATGCCCGTCGACTCCATATCGAGCAGTAGCGGAAGCAGGGGAAGCTCGAGATCGGCATACAAGCCGCCGAGGGAACTCTCTGCGAGCCTGGCCGTGAACAGGGTGAACAGCTTCATCGTGAGAAGGGCATCCTGGCAGGCATACGAAGCAGCCGTCTCGATCTCGACCTCGGAAAACGGCCGTTTTCCGGCGACATCGGCGTATTCCCGGGTTTCGACCCCGAACAGCTTCTCGGAGAGCTGCTTGAGGCCGTTCGGCATCGTTGGGTCCAGCACGTATGCCGCGAGCATCGTGTCGAAGATCTTCGTCGGCAGCGGAACTTCCGCGGTTTTCAGAAACGCGAGATCGAACTTCAGATTGTGGCCGACGACTCTCCTATCGCGCCATGCATCTGCGAGAAGCCTGTAAACCTGATCGGCAGGAGGCTGAGCGGTGACGCCAAGATATGAGTGATGCAATGGAATGTAGGCAGAGCGCCGGTCGTTCACGGCGAGGGAAACGCCGACGATCCTGTCCGTCCGTGGATTGAACCCGTCGGTTTCAATATCAAACGCAATATCATGCCCCGCCTCGGCGAGAAACGAGGCTATCGCATCGATATCCGTCAGGAGGAGCCGCTCGCCTTCTAGGGGCTTCAACGGGGTTTGCACCTGCACGGGTGCGGAGGGAGCAGGCTCGTCCGCCTCGACCGCCGGACGGGACGAAGCGGCGCCTTCCCCGAGGCCATTCGCGAGGCTGGTGAATTCCAGCTCTCCGAGCATGTTCACCAGTTCCGGCGAATTCAGTTTCGAGATATCCCATGTATAGGCGGCCTGATCGCCGATTTCGGGAACCGTCCGGCAGATCGTGGCGAGTTCGTAGGAGAGCAGGGCCGATTCTTTTCCCACGGCGAGTTGTTCACGCATGCGCGGGTTGCCGATCTTCTCGAGATTCGCATACACCTGTTCGAGAGAGCCGAACTCGCGGATCAGGTTCATGGCCTTCTTTTCCCCGATACCGTCGACGCCCGGGATGTTGTCCGAACTATCGCCCCACAGAGCCTTCATATCGACGATCCGTTGCGGAGGGAAGCCGTATTCGGACTCGAACGAAGCCGGGCCCATCGTGGCCGTCTCGGTGATGCCTTTCACGCACAGGTCGACGACAACCCGCTGATCGATCAGTTGCAGCAGGTCGCGGTCTCCCGTGACGATCGTCACCTCGGTGTCGCGCTTGAACCGTTCGGCCAGCGTGCCGATCATGTCGTCGGCCTCGTATTCACGGCCGGCGGCGATCCTGATTCCCATAGCCTCAACTATTTTATGTGCGAGAGGCAGCTGATGAAGGAGGTCTTCCGGTGTTGGCCGTCGATGCGCCTTGTATTCGGGATACCGGCGATGCCGGAACGTCTCGCGGGCCACGTCGAAGGCGACGCAGGCGAATTCCGGGCGTCGCTCGCGCAGGAGCTTGAGGAGCATGCGTGTGAAGCCGAACAGCGCTCCCGTCGGCAACCCCGAACGGGTGCGCAGGTTTTTGCCATCGAAGGCGTAAAACGCGCGAAAGACGATGTTGTTTCCATCGATCAGCAGACAGCCGGGCATGTATTTTTCTCCGAAGCGCAGCGGCGCGGCGACAAGTATACCCTACCGGCCCGTTTCACGCCCGGGCGAAGCAGCGCCTCACTCCCAGTCGCCGGTCAGAATGAAGGGGGCCCAATGGAACGGGGACGGATACACCGCCCGCAGTTCCAGCTGGGCGCCGCGAAGGGCCTCGTCCTTTCCGGAACCCGCCATGAGCCGTTTGTAAAACCCTTTCATCAGCTCGGCGCAGGATGCATCGGCGACCGGCCACAGGCTTGAAAGGACCGTCGGAGTGCCCGCATACATGAACGAGCGTGTGAGGCCGACGATTTCATCGCCGCCATAAATTTTCCCCATGGCGGTCTGACAGGCGCTCAGCGTCACCAGCCCGGCGTGCAGTTCGAGCCCTGCAACATCCTTGACCTTCATCGGCTCCGTTCCGAGCATGACAGCCGACTCCATGGGCATCGCCGGATTCAGCAGGCCGTGGGTCGCCAGATGGATGACGTCACGTTCGCCGGCCTTGAGCCCGAACTCTTCGGCATTCATGGAACCGCTCGCGATCACGCATCGTTTTTCGGGAGAAAAGAGCGCGCCAACTGCCTCGACTTCCTGAATCGTGTTCGGAAGTCGTTCGAGATTCTCCACGAGACTCGCCCCGAAGGCGAAGGCAAGCAGCGACTCCAGCTTGTGCCGGTTCTTTTGGCGGCAGAACCGAAAGGCGTTCGCCGATGGGAGATGAACCAGGGAAAACCGCTCCACCAGCGCGCGTCCATTCGGATCTTCGAGCGCGGCGAACGGAAGGAAATGCAACGTTCCATGCAGAACGAGTATCAGCCGTTTTTTTCCTGCGAGGAGCGATTCGAGAGGCGCGACCAGGATGTTATATAGTTCTCGCGATTTTACATGCAACTCCCGCGTATAGGAGCCAACTTCTGCATTGATGAGGTCTCTGAACGCGGACACTTCCTGATTGAGCCTTTGATCAGGCAGAGAGAGCGAAACGACGGTGGGTCTTTTGCACTTCAGTTCATCCGCCCCCATCGCGAATGCCCACACGACATTCCCCGACGGACTTCGGTAGTATTCGATCAGAGCGGTTTCCGAATCGAGCAGGCCCTCGATTTCGTCTAGAGGAACCGCGTTTACCGTTGAAAATGCGGCAAATTCACTCCCGGCAAGGTCGAACAGCCGATCCTCGTCTTTTCTCAACTCGTCCGCCTGCCGGCCGACACTCTGGATAAACTCCAGCCCGCGCCGGTCTGACGGTGCACCAGGCACTCCTCGCAGCTGGCGATCAATCTCGTCCTGGAACTCATCGAACTGCATCCGGCGTTGCTCGAGCTTCTCGAATTCGGGTTTGAGTCGCTCTTGCTCATGCGGTTTCAGAAGCCGCCGTTTGTCGGTGGAGCCAAAAAGATCCACGAAAGCCCTCGCCCGGGCCCGTTCCACGTAAGACAATGCCTCATACGGCCGCCCAAGATCGAGAAGCACCCGCACCATGGCCTCGTAGACACGTGTCCTGGTGGCCATGTAATCCCGTTTCAGGCGCTCGAGCGAAAGCAGGGCGCGGAACTTCTCGACCTGTTCGATCGACTCCGCGAACGCTTCCCTGGCGGCTTCCAACTGCCCGCGAGCCTGACATGCCCGCCCTTTCAGGAACAATGCATCCCACAACTGGCGAGGCTCATCGACAAGCCGGGCAAGCTTTTCCGCCCGCTCAATCCATGGTCCAGCCTCGTCGATCCGTTGTTTCTCCAGCAAGGCATCGGCAAGGTAGATACACGCATAACACTCGGCCATCTCCCGGATACCGGTACTCATGCTCGCCGTCAGTCCGACGGCCTCCCGGAAAAGCCCGATCGCCTCGTCGAGGCGGCCGATCTTCTGAAGCGTGGCGCCACGCAGGCTCTGGATCGAGAAACGCACTTCGGCGAATCCGCGGATTCCAACCAGGGCCGAAGCAGACGCGAATTCGGCTAGGGCGTCGGCGTGCTGTTCGAAGCGCTGCAGAACCGTTCCTTTCCCGATGTGGTAATACGCGGGAAACATTTTCGCCGCCCATCCCAGAAAGGCCTGGGGTGAACCGTCATCGGAGGATGAAAAGGCATCGGCGACGTGTTCCAGCCAGTCGCGCAACTTGAGAAACCCTGGCAAACAATAGATCCGGAAAGCGTTTTTCGGATCGTTGATATAGGTATACAAGCTTGCAAGCTGCATGTAGACAGACCAGCAGGTCAACGCTTCGGTGAGATTCGTCGTCTGCTCCAGCAAATCGATGTTCGGAACCGTTCCGGACGCGGGCACAACGCACCACCGGGGATCGATGACAACCTCGGGTTCCTGTTCCCGAAGCAGGCGCTCATACAGCAAACCAGCCGCAATATAATTTCTGCTCAACCATTTGAGATCGGCCAGCTTGAGAACGCACTGGCGCCGGATCAGCGGATTGTCACATGTTTCCGCCATCAGGCCGGCTTCGTTCAGGATCGCCTCTGCCTTGTCGAATTTCTTCTGCTGACAATAAATCGATGACGCATCCAGCTTGGATGTGATCATTGATTCGGACGCCATCCGGGCGGTCGGTTTGAACAGCTCACGCTCTTGTGGCTCAAGCCTTTCATAGATCCGAAGCGTCTCCCTGCTTGTGGACGCGATATCGAGATATGCGCTCAGGGCCCCGTCGAGATTCTTCAGGGACATGGCCGCAATCCCCTCGCCCTGGCGCTTGATCGCCTTGAACTGCATGGCCAGAATCGGATGCGTTCCCTGAGCTGATACGGCCTGGGCGGACAGGGAAAGAAGGATGAAGAAAGCGAAGAAATATCGCATCAACGGCTGATATCGTCGGATCATGAATTTCTCCCCGTTCGCGTGGGTCTGGAAGTGCCTTTTCAATCTATCATGCGCTGTCCGGGACCGCCCGGTTTTTCATGATGTGCCATTGTCCGGATCATTTCACGAGTGGCAAAGTTTCGAAAAACCGGATATAAAGAATGTCATTCGCCTTGCTCTCCGGGGAGGAACTGACATGGCAGCTTTCGGTCGTCGCGTTCTCGGTGATCTGATCCGCGCTTCTCAACTCGAGTGGCTCGTCACGAACGGGCTTGGAGGCTTTGCCGGCTCGACGGTCATCGGATTGAATACCAGGCGTTATCATGGTGTTCTGATCGCCGCCCGGAGGCCGCCAGTCGAGCGGATCGCGTTGGTTTCGCGCATCACCGAGACTCTGTTGATCGACGGCTGCGAGTATCCGCTGTTCACCGCCCGCCCCGGCGGAGGCGCCCATCCGCTCGGACATCTGCACCTCGAGAGGTTCACCACCGAACCCGTTCCGACCTGGACATGGCAGATCGGTGACGTGCTCGTGGTTAAGAGCCTCTTCATGATCCACGGTCAGAACTCGACCGTCGTGGCGTACAAGATCATGAACGGGGGACACGACATCGAGCTGCGCCTGCGTCCGCACTTCCTGTTCAGGGATTTTCACGGGACGACTTACAGGAACGCCGGTTTCCTCGATGACACCCAGGCGGGAGACAGCTCGCTCAAACTCCAGCCATTTGCAAACGCCCCCACCGTCCATATGGCGTGGGATCGCGGCAGTTTCGTCCGGAACTCCCGATGGGAAACGGCGAATTTTCTTTCAGAAGAGGCTGCCCGCGGACTCGAGTCGCATGAAGACGATTTTTCCAACGGGTATCTCCAGATTCAGAATCTGCACGGTTCAGCCTCCGTCCTGTTCTCGGACGAACCCATCCAAGCCTTCAATCCGGCGGATTTGCGAAAGCGCGAAGAACAGCGACAAGAGCAGATTCTCGAGATGTTCCCGACGGAGGACCCCATGATCAGGCGGCTGCTGCTTGCAGCCGACCAGTTCATCGTCGATCGCTGCAGCACCCGAAGCCGCTCGATCATCGCGGGATATCCCTGGTTTTCCGACTGGGGCCGGGACAGCCTGATCTCCCTACCTGGCCTGACGCTCGTGACGGGCAGATTCGACGATGCCCGCTCGATTCTCAAAACGTTTGCCGTCTCCGTGCGGAACGGGCTCGTTCCCAACTGTTTCGCCGATCACGGATCCGATGCATTATATAACAGCGTAGATGCTTCACTCTGGTTTTTCCATGCCGTCCACCGTTTTCTCGAATATACCGAAGATTATGATTTTGTCAGAGAGCATCTTCTCGCACCGATGCAGTCGATCATCGAGGCATTCATCACCGGCACGCGATATGACATCGGGATGGACCACAACGACGGCCTCGTCCTTGCCGGCAACGAGCTTGTCCAGCTCACCTGGATGGACGCGAAAGTCGATGACTTCGTCGTCACGCCCCGTCACGGGAAAGCCGTCGAGGTCAACGCACTCTGGTACAACGCCCTTCGCCTGCAGACCCATCTTCTGGACACGTTCGGCATGCCCTCGCACGACATCTCGGCCCTCGCTCGGAAAGTGCGGGCGTCTTTCAGGCGCCGGTTCTGGAATCCCGAAACGGAATCCCTGCATGACGTGATCGCTCACGACGGCACTCCCGATCGCTCGCTCCGGCCGAACCAGATTTTCGCCGTATTCCTGCCGTTCTCGGTCCTCGAACCGTCCGAGGAACGCAGCGTCGTGGACACCGTTTACCGGCATCTGTATACCTCTCACGGGTTGAGAAGCCTCGCCCCCTTCGAGCGTGCGTATGCTCCGAGATTCGGAGGAGACCGTCTCACCCGCGACAAGGCCTATCACCAGGGAACCGTGTGGGGTTATCTGATCGGGCCCTTCATCACGGCATATCTCAAAGCACACAATGCATCGATGGAAGCCCAGCTGCGCGCTTCCCACATGATCGAGCCTTTCAAGCTCCACCTGGACCAGGAGGGTTGCGTCGGCAGCATTTCCGAAGTGTTCGACGCCGATCCCCCCCACACGGCCGCGGGCTGTTTTGCCCAGGCCTGGAGCGTCGCGGAGCTCCTCCGCTGTTATGTCGAGGATATCAAGGGCCACCGGCCCACTCTCGGGGTTGCGAGTTGACGTTCGACCCCGGCCTTAGGTTTTCTCCGAGAGATGCCGATAATCAGTCAGACCGAAAGAAAAGCGGAAAACCAATGCGAGGTGGGTTCACGTCAGACACGATCGTTCATCGCCGTCCTGGAACGAACGGCTGGCAGAATTGGGGCCTCTTCTCACGCTCGGGATCAACATCGGAGTTGCTCTGGGCCTGGGAATAGCCTTTGGATTCGTGTTCGACCGGCACGCCGGAAGCGATCCGTGGGGCTTGTGCATCGGAGCCGTTTTTGGATTTGCAGCTGCGATCAGAAATGCGTGGCTGGTATTGCGAAGGAGCATGGATACACGTGGCCGATGAACAACCAGTTTCCCAGCAGCTGATCGTCCGTTTTCAGCGTATGGTCCATCTGCTTGGAATCGTACTCAGCGTCATCATCCTGACGATCGGGATGGTGGGCTGGAAGCAGCTCTGGTGGGGTACATTGATCGGCATGGGGCTCGGGCTCGGCAGTTTTCATATCCTGACCATCACCGTCGGCAGCATCCAGCCCGGTTCAAACCGGGTCGTGATGGCGAAGGGCGTGATGTATTCCATGTTCAAGATCATTGGCCTGTTTCTCATCATTTGGGTTCTGTACGGACTTGGGCTGAATCTGATTCAGGTTCTCGGAGGGCTTCTTTCGAGTCAGCTGGGAATCGTCGGAGCAGCTGCGGTCATCATGCTCGACTTGAAAAAGTCCGATTCGGGGACGACACATGCATGAATTAGAGAGCAAGATATTTTATCTTCTTTCCTTTATACCCCTCCCGCCCGGGGTCGTACTGCCCCTGCTCATCACGCTCGTCCTCAGCCTCGTTGCGATGATCGCAACGCGACGGATCGACCTTGTTCCCAGGCCGATTCAGAACCTGGCCGAGTGGATCTACGAGCAGCTCGAAGGCTTCGTCACGACGATCGTCGGCCCCGACTTGGCCGCCGAGTTCGTTCCTTTTTTTGCGACAGTTTTCATCTACCTCCTGAGCGAAAACCTGCTGGGCATCATCCCCGGCCTGAAATCCCCCACCAGCGTCTTCTCGAACTGTCTCGCGATGGCACTGGTGATCTTCTTCATGACGCAGTATCTGGGGTTCACGCGCCAGGGGCTGGGGTATCTCAAACATTTCTGGGGCGATGTCTGGTGGATGGGGCCGCTGATGTTCCCGATCCACGTGATCGGCGAGCTTGCACGGCCGATCAGCCTCACCCTCCGTCTGTTCGGAAACATCATGGGAGAGGACGTGGTCATTCTCGTTCTCACCATCTATCTTTTCCCGTTCCTGGTGCCGCTGCCGATGCTGTTCATGTCGATCTTCACCAGCACCATCCAGGCCATGGTTTTCACCATTCTTTCAGGGATCTATGTTTCCGGAGCCGTCCACCATGCAGAGGGGCACGCCGGAGACAGTGCCAAATCTCACGCAACACATCCAGTCAAGGAGATATAAGTATGGATTCACTTACGTTGCTCCGTATTGCCGAAGCCCTCAGCGCCGCCTTTGCCGTCAGCATCGGCTGCAGTGCCGCCGCGATCGCCCAAGGGATGGCCATCAAGCAGGCCTGCGACAGCATGGCCCGCCAGCCCGACCTAGCCGGCGAACTGCGCTTCACGATGATCATCGGCCTCGCCATGATCGAATCGCTCGCGATCTACTGCCTGCTCGTCGCCCTCATTCTCCTCTTCGTGCGCTGGTGATCGTTTCCGCGTTTCCCCGCAGGAAACCGAATCCCGGACGGAGGTTCCACATGTCTCGATTTCGACTGTCGTTGTGTCTGGTAATCGTGTTGATCTTCCTTGCCAGCCCCTTCCAGACGGGGTTGTCTGCCGCCGAGTTGGCTCCGACTTCGGCAATGACGGCTGAAACTGCGCATGGCGCTGGCCATGCAAAGGGGCATGGGGAGGAAGCAGGGCTGTTCGACATCGACCTGCGCATTCTCGCATCGCAGGTGCTGAATTTCTTCATTCTCATGTTCGTCCTCAATCGCTTCCTGTTCACGCCCATCAGGGGCGTTCTCGAGGAGCGCCGCCAGCGTATCGGCGAATCGATGGACGCGGCCGAAGGCAAGAATCGCGAGGCCGCCGAGATCAAGGCGCAGTACGAGAAAAAACTTGCCGGGATAGAACAGGAAGCCTACCAGATCCGCCAGAAGGCGATCAGCGACGCTCAGGCTTCCCGTGACGAGATCCTGGCGGAAGCCAAGGCCAAAGCGGCCGGAGTCCTCGACAAGGCTCAGCACGATATTTCCATCGAACGGCAGAAATCGTGGGTTCAACTGCGCGAAGAAGTCGTACGCCTGACGATGGCGGCGGCCGAACGCGTCGTGGAAGCCTCGCTCGACGACGAAAAGCATCATGCCCTCATTCGTCGGACGATCGAGCAGTTGGAACGCGAATCGGCCGGTGGAGGCGCCGCTTGAAGACGCTCGTCGTTGCAAGGCGATATGCCGAGGCGTTTCTGAACGCCCTTGGCGAACCCCGGCTCGATGCCGGGTTCGCCGGCCTCAAGGCGTTCATGCAGGCAGGCATCCAGGAGCCGCAGCTTCTCGCCATCCTGCGTCAGCCCTCCATCCAACTCGAGCGCAAGCTGGCGCTGATCGACAGCCTGATTCCAGCCGCCGAGGCCCCCTTGGTCGGGGACTTCCTCAAGATACTGCTCAAACGGCACCGGTTCGACCTGCTCTCGATCATCACAGAAGAAGCCGAGAATCTGTATAATCACCGGCGCCGGATCACGGGCGTCCATGTCCGCTCGGCCGTCGCACTGCGCGACGAGGAGCGAAAGCGCCTC
Organism: Candidatus Rifleibacteriota bacterium; assembly: GCA_022704935.1. Taxonomy (GTDB): domain Bacteria; phylum Muiribacteriota; class Ozemobacteria; order Ozemobacterales; family Ozemobacteraceae; genus MWAR01. The sequence continues at coordinate 1,264 of JAKJFL010000009.1, read as the reverse complement.
AGCACGGCCCTCGCCAGACATGTTCAGGGTCAGGTCATCCTTCACGAGACGATCGAGCCCCATCTCATGGGCGGAATCGTTCTGCGGTTCGAAGGCCGCGTGCTCGACGCGTCGGTCCAGACGGCCCTCAAGAATCTCAAGGAACGTCTCAATTCCCTCAGCGGTAAATTCATGAGCGGTGACGCTCCGGCGACGACCGTCGCCTGAGGAGGAATCATGCCAATCAAGCCTGAAGAAATCGTATCAGTCCTTCAGAAAGAAATCGGTTCATTCTCGAAGGAGTCGAAAACCATCGATGCAGGCATCGTTCTGCAGGTCGGTGACGGCATTGCCCGCGTGCATGGTCTTCAGCAGGTGATGGCCGGCGAACTCGTCGAGTTCGCGAACGGCGTGCGCGGCTTCGTGCTCAACCTCGAAGAGGACAACGTCGGCTGCATCATCATGGGCCCCGACAGCGGCATCCACGAAGGCGACCTGGTCAAGTCGACCGGGAAAATCGTCTCGGTGCCCGTCGGTGACGCCATGCTCGGCCGCGTCGTCGATCCGCTCGGGCAGCCTCTCGACGGCCAGGGACCGATCGTGACGACCGAAACCCGACCCACCGAGATGAACGCCCCCAACGTCGTGCAGCGCCAGCCCGTGAAGGAACCGCTCCAGACCGGCATTCAGGCCATCGACGCCCTGATCCCGATCGGAAGGGGCCAGCGCGAGCTGATCATCGGCGACCGCCAGACCGGCAAGACCGCCATCGCCATCGACACGATCATCAACCAGAAGGAAGCCGGCGTCATCTGCATCTACGTGGCCATCGGCCAGAAGTCGTCGACGGTCACGCGCATCATCGAGACCCTCCGCAAGCACGACGCCCTCAAATACACGATCGTCGTCAGCGCTTCGGCGGCGGACCCGGCCCCGCTCCAGTTCATCGCCCCCTACTCCGGCTGCACGATGGGCGAGTATTTCCGGGACAAGAGCAAGCACGTGCTCTGCATCTACGACGACCTTTCCAAGCATGCCCAGGCCTACCGCCAGGTCTCCCTGCTGCTTCGCCGTCCGCCGGGCCGCGAAGCCTACCCCTCGGACATTTTCTACCTGCACGCCCGCCTGCTGGAACGGGCCGCAAAGCTGAGCGACGAACTCGGCGGCGGCTCCCTGACGGCGCTTCCGGTCATCGAGACGCAAGCCGGCGATTTCTCGGCCTATATCCCGACGAACGTCATCTCGATCACCGACGGCCAGATCATTCTCGAGAGCGGCCTCTTCA
>JAKJFL010000386.1:0-3972 GCA_022704935.1 Candidatus Rifleibacteriota bacterium | reverse complement strand
CGCGAAGTCCGTCCGATGCGGCCTTGCCCTGCCGGCCCAGGATCTCTTTCAGGGTCGAGATCTCGTACCGGATGAACGTGGAGCCGGTGTAGAGGGCGAGCTGCTGCGAAAGCGGGCAGTCGGCGCCGCCCGCCGCGTAGACCCTGCCGTCGGCGTCCGCTTCGATGCAGGTGATGGTGTCGGCCGGAACGCCTTCGCGGGGGGTGAACCGGTGCCAACCGCCGTCGTCCAGCATCCAGACGCCCGCGTTGCCGCCCGTCCAGACACGCGCCTGTCTGTCGGCCTCGATGGTATATACATCGCTATGGAATCCTTCCGGCTTCTGTGGCCCGTATGCGGCGACCTGCTGAAGGGATTTCACGTCGAACACCTGCAGGCCGCAGCCCTTCGTGCCGACGTACAGATATTCCCCGATCACGCGCATGGTGAGGGCGTCTTTCTGCCATACGGGAACCGGCTCGAGGGACTTGCTCGTCACATAGCGGGTATAGCGCAGAAGGCCCGATTCGTAGGTGCCGATCCAGGTTTCCCCGTCGTCGCGGCAAGATACGCAGGTGACGCGGTTTTCAGGCAATTTCGAGTTCGAGACGGTCAGATGGCGGCGCCTTCCGTCGGTGCCGAACATGACGACGCCCTGGTTCTGCGTTCCCGCCCAGATGCCTCGCTGGAGGGGCTCTGATTTGACGATGACCTGCGTCTGAAGTTTCATGAGGTTTTCGCTGTAAGCGATCAGATCCTCCCAGGTTGGCGCCCGCCCGGACTGATACAGGCGACTGACCCTGTCATACTCGGTTCGCATCTGCGCGAGAAGCGCCATGGATTCCTGGTTCTGGGCGATTAGGCTGCCGAACCCTTCTTCCGATGCTTCCTGGTTTGTGGCCGGGTTCAGCGCCGATGTCAGCGCTTCGAGCGTATCGCTCGGGGCGGCCACGCAGGTAGTCCAGATACCGGGAAGAATGTCGGTGGCCGTGTTCCCCCTGACGGCGAAAAGTCCCTTCGAACTCGCTGCGAGAAGCCATTCCCCGAACGGAGAAAGGCCTTGAACCCATCCGATATCCGTGCCGGCGAATGGGACGGAGACCAGCATTCCCTCGCGGGCGCAGTACAGGCCGAGACTCGTGCCGAACCACGCCATACTGTCGTGATGCGCCGCTGTGCCGAACCCTGTCGGCTGGCGGTCTCCCTCGATTTTGAATGGGAGGAGCTGGTCGCTTGACACGGTTCCGGCGGCCGCGTCGGTTCCGGCCCAGATCGTCTGCCCGGCCGCGACCGCGGAGAGGATGTTCGCCCCGTCCGGCGTGGGCCGAGTGATGATGTCGAAGCGAATGTCCGCGGCGGGGTTCGTGATCCTGATCAGCCCGTTCGGCGTCGCGGCAAGAACGGAATCGTCGGCCTCGCGTGCCAGGGAGGTGACCGTTTCCGAGGGAAACGCGGGCTGGGTCCGCGACGTGTAGGCGTGCCACGTCCCGTCGCGCAGGACCATCAGGCCGCCGCCTTCCGTTCCAGCCAGAACCGCTTCCTGGAGGGCCAGAACCGACCTGATACGGTTGCATGGCAGCCCGTTGAGCGAGTTGTGGACCTCGAAGTAGCCCGACTTGAAGACGGGATTCGGTACCGCCGGCGGGGGAAAATGCTGCGGCCCTGGCTCGGGATCGCAGGCAGCCAGAAACGAAGGAAGGGGTAATAGAATGCTAATAAATAATATATAGATACATATTGATCTCTTCACGCGAAGCACTCCCTCTCGCAAGACGGTAGAGCGATTTTTCCCATTATACATGAGACAAGGTTCGTGTTACTCTTCCGCAGAGCCCGAACGGGAAACGGAGAGATCACGACTCACCCCAGAGTCACAGAGACACGGAGACTGTTTCACCACGATGGTACGAAGACACAAAGCGTCGTTCCTGCATGTTTCCAGCGTCCTTCGGGCCATTGTGTCTGGAATGTTGAAATTCGAATGATTCACAGCCTGTCTTTTTCATCTTGCTTCTTCCTCTGCGCCTCGGCGGTGAAACGGTCTTTGTATCTTGTGTAAAACATTCTCTGTAGCCTGGAATGTTGAAATAACCAGGTGTGTGTCCCAGGTTTTTCAGGTTTTTTAATTCAGGAGGGAAAAATTCGATGAAGGTCGTCATTTCGCGTCCGATTCCGGGAGCTGCCGTCGAGCTGCTCAAACAGGCCGGCCACACCGTCCGGGTGCTCGATGCCCACCGGTCGGATGAAGAGTTCCAGGCCGCCCTGGGAGAAGCCGACGGGGTCATTCCGCTGCTGTCCGACACCCTCGATGCGAGAATCATCAGGCAGTCGGGCCATCTGCGCGCCATCGCGAACTACGCGGTCGGCTTCAACAACGTCGACCTGGTCGCGGCGACCGGTGCCGGCATCGTCGTGACGAACACGCCTGACGTGCTGACCGATGCCACCGCCGACACGGCGCTCATTCTCATTCTGATGACGATGCGCCGCGTGCGCGAATCGGAACAGCTGCTTCGCGACGGCCTCTTCAAGGGCTGGAAACCCGACGTCCAGCTCGGCCTCGACCTTGCCGGTAAAAACCTCGGCATTCTCGGCATGGGCCGTATCGGCCAGGCCGTCGCCCATCGCGCCGAGGCCTTCGGAATGAAGATCATGTATCATACCCGCTCGGGCGGCAAGGCCTCACTGCCGTACCCGCACGTTTCATTCGAAACGCTCCTCGCCGAAAGCGACGTGCTGAGCCTGCACCTGCCGCTGACCGACATGACCCGCCACCTCATCGGCGAGGCCGAACTCAAGCGCATGAAAAAGACGGCCGTGCTCATCAACACCGCCCGCGGCCCGATCGTCGACGAGGCGGCGCTCGCCGCGGCCCTTCACGACGGAACCATCTACGCAGCCGGCCTCGACGTCTACGAACGCGAGCCCGAGGTGCATTCCGACCTGCTCACGGCGGCGAATGCCGTTCTCCTGCCCCACATCGGCTCGCAGACGATCGAAACGCGATCGGCCATGGCCGCAACGGCGGCGCGCGCGCTTGTCGAGGCGCTCGACGGGAAACGCCCCGCGCTCACGGTGAACCCCGCGGTGTTCGACACGCCGATCTGGCGCGGCCATTACCCGGGAAAATGAAACACCTCCGATTCCCCCGCGCACGCATCGGAAACATACGCTGTGCGGGGGAACCGGATAGATTCACATGGGACGGGATTCCCTGCGGGGAATCAGAAGATCATATCCTCCATCGCTTCGTCGATCAGGGAACGGGCTTCGTCATCGCCGACTTTTTTGGCGTAAACGACTTCCGAGATCAGAAGCTGACGGGCGGTTTCAAACAGAGCCTTGTCCTTCGTTCCGAGGGGCTTGATCATGCTCCGGCGATAAAGAAGCCGATAGACATGAGCCACGAGGCGGAGGTCGCCGCTCTGGATCTTTTCGAGATGTTCGCGATACCGCTGATGGAAGCTCTTGCTTTCCTCTTCGTCGGCGTCGGTGAAGTTCTCACCGAGCGTCTGGAAGATCGTGTCGATGTTCGAATGTCCGTTGATGGTTCGGAGGCCGACCTTGTCGGCCATGTCGATCGGGACCATCACCTGGCCCAGATCGCTGTACGGGAAATCGATGATGTAGTAGCTGGTGAGGCGGCCACGCACCTGGCGCTTTTCGATCTGTTTGAGGACACCGGCGCCGTGGATCGGGTGAACGATGGGGGAACCAATTTCAAAATTCATGCACGCTTACTCCTGTGTGGTCAGGTACTAGCAGGAGGACAGAGCGCGGACAGGTCAGGGCGGATCAAAATCAGGACAGGGCAAAAGTATGAGCAAACCGCTCCCGCCAGATGGCGGAAGCGGTTGCCATTCTGATCAGGGAAACCCTCACTTGCCTTCCTTCTTGGCCGGAGCTGCGGCTGCAGCGGCGGCGGGGGCGGCACCAGCGGGGGCTGCGCCGGCGGCGGGAGCTGCGGCACCCTCGGCGGGGGCGGCACCTTCG
>JAKJFL010000385.1:0-3974 GCA_022704935.1 Candidatus Rifleibacteriota bacterium | reverse complement strand
GTGCAGGTGGTGCATTTATGCTCGGGTTTCACGACGATGCCGCCGCGGCTGAAGCGGACGCCCATGCCTTCGAGGTCGCGCCTGAAACTGTCGATCTTGCGCGCGACGCCGGACGGGAAGTAACGCGATGCGTCGAGCAGGGATTCGTCGGTCACCGTGACGGGGATGCCTTCGCACAGGGCGTAGGAGATGATCTGGGTGGCGTAGCTGTCGGCGATCAGGTTCGCAGCCTTGGAAAGCGTGTTCAGCGAAAGCGAGGGTATGACCAACTCGCTGATGTCGCGGATGGCGTCGCAGGCGTTCATCGTGCGCGAGGTGTGAACCTGGACGGAGCCGCCGAGGCTTTTGACGCCGACGTTGTCGACCATGTAGTCGGAAACGAGCAGCCGGCCGCCCTGGGGAACGACGGCGCCGATCTGCTGCATCACCTGGTCGACGACCTTGAAGTTCGCCGTCACGAGGACCGCGACGCAGCCCGATGCCGTGGGCCGGCCCTGCGAGCCCGCCGTCTGGGGCGGGGTATACGAGCCGCCGCGGTTCGAAGACTGGGACTTGAGCTTCATCATCACTTCGCGGGCGATCTGTTCTACGATCTGTTCCATGTGTCTCTCTCCTGATCAGCGGGTGGCTTCGGTCGATTTGTCGAAGATGCACTCGTCATGAAGGTGCATCGTGTCGACGATGCCCACGATAGCGGCATCGGCGGCGGCTTCCTTGATGCCCAGCATCTGCTGGACGGAACTGCCTTCCTTCATGATCATCACGAGTTCATCTATATCAGAGCCTATGAAATCAATGCACAATACTTCGGAGCCCTGCGGATTCAGGGCCATGTCGACGGGCTGGACGAGCAGCAACGGGTGCGCGTCGAAGACGCAGTTTTTGACGGTCGATACGACCTTCTTGACGACTCTTCCGATCTGCATGTCAGCGCTCGATCGAGTCCACGATGCCGATGATGGTTGCATCGGATGGGGGACGCTGCTTGCCGGGGAAGGGGAGGGCCGCCTCGCCGCCGCCGCACAGAAAAACGGTTTCGCCGGCTCCGGCCCCGATCGAGTCGGTCGCGATGAACGGCTTTCCCTTCGGATTGCCGTTTCCGTCGATGGCCGTGACGACGAGCAGCTTCAGCCCTTCCATCATGTGGTCCTTCTGGGTGCAGACCACGCGCCCCAGGACGCGCCCGAGATACATGCCGACTCCGGTTCCGGTGTGATATGTCGGCCCCGGGCCGACACGCCGTACACTCTACCAGAACCCCGCCCTCCATGCAACAACGCCCGAATACTTGAAGATCGACTCCATGGTGCGCAGAGACGGATCGTGATCGGCCCGCAACGACCGAATCGATGTCGGCTTGCCGGAGGGTGGGATTGAATTTTGAGCGGAGGTGGGGCATCATAGAGGGAATATCGTTCGAAGGAGGCGTGCATGAAGCCGCTGAGTCAACGTTACGACGCCTTCATCTGGGACTGGAATGGAACCCTGATCGATGACATGAAGGTCTGCGTCGACATCCTCAACCGCAGCCTCGTCTCAAGGGGTCTGCCCCCGTTGTCCGCTGAAAAATATCTTGAGATATTTGAGTTTCCCGTGATCAATTTCTATCGGAGTGCCGGGTTCGACTTCACGAACGAGCCTTTCGAGAAGATCGGCATGGAGTATATCAATGCATATGAAACTGCCATGTTCGACTGCCGGCTGCACGGGCGGGCAAAGGGGCTGCTCGACGAGCTTCTGACGAAGGGGAAAAAACAGTATGTTCTCTCGGCCCTGTTCGAGCACGATCTGAAGCGCATCATCGAGCATTTCGAGTTGTCCGGCTATTTCACGGCGGTTCGCGGGCTTTCAGACCAGTATGCGAAAAGCAAGGTCGAGCTGGGAAAGCGCCTCGTGAAAGAGTGCGGTGTCGATCCGGCCCGCACCCTGATGATCGGCGACACCCTTCACGATCTCGAGACGGCGCGCCATCTCGGGGTTGACTGCGTCCTGGTGGCCGCCGGCCATAATTCGCACGCCCGGCTTGTGACCGGGGGCGTTCCCGTCTACCGTTCCCTCGACGAACTGGAACTCTGACCCGGGTAAAACCCGCCCGATGCGGTCAGGCCCGGACGTCGATATTCTGCCCCAGACGAGGGATTGGCGTGCTCGGGGCTTGTTGCGCCGGAGCAGCCTTCTGGGCCTCCGGTTGCGCCTGTGCCGGCAGCGCGGCGTTCCGGCGTTCGGCTGGCGCCGGAACGGTCTCACGGCGAATCATCCAGGGCGGCTGGTAGGTATTGTTCTGTGAGATGCGGTCCATGGGTGTTCCTCACGACTGAAAATGCTTTCCGTGGCAATCGTAACTGAACGGATCCCCCCTGTCAAACTGGCGGCGTCCGCCGAGGATCGGAAACCTTGCCGAGCCGCTTGATGATCTCGTTCGCGCTGGCCTCGACGGTCTTGTCCGTCACGTCCATCACCTCGAAGCCGCCTTTCACGAAGACCCTTCCGGCGAATTCGAGTTCCCCGACGATCTTGGCGGGATCGATGTAATCGGTTTTCTCGCGCATGCCGAGCAGGTCGCTCCGGTGTCTTCGAAACGAGAGCAGCCGGTCGTGTGACAGGGTCAGTCCGATGACCCGCGAGGCCTCCTGCCGGAACAGCAGTTCCGGAATCTCCAGACCGGGCACGATCGGGAAGTTGGCGACTTTCCAACCGAGGACGGAAAGATAGATGCTGAGAGGCGTTTTCCCGGTGCGCGAAACCCCGAGAAGGAGAAGATCCGCCTCGTGCCAGGTTTCCGGATTACGGCCGTCGTCATGGGACATGGTGAACTCGATCGCTGCCACCCGCTCGAAGTATTCCTTGTGAAGCCGCCTGTACAGGCCCGGCTGTCCGAGCGGCGGCATGTCGAGTCTCTTAGCCAGGGTTTCGAGGAGCGGCCCGGTGATATCCAGGGCCGTGATGCCGCGCCTGTCGGCAATCTTGCGCATGTATGAACCGAGACCGGCGTCGACGAGGGAAAAGACGATGATGCCGCCAGACTCCGCCGCGAGGGCGACGGCGCGATCGAGCTGGGCGCTATCCCGGATGTTCCCGAGGGTGACGATTTCGACGCTGGCTTCCGGAAACTGCGCAAGAACGGTGTTCACGACCTGCTCGCCGCACGCGCCGACACCGCCCGACACGACGAAGATCCTGAATGGACTGGCTGACTTACTCATGTCCGGTCACGCTCCGTTTCATAGGGTAATAGTCGATATATAACTATTGGTTCTGATTTTCCCTTCACCGAAACGCCGCCCAGGTCCGCGCAGGTTTCATCGGCCGGAAGAAGGGCGCGGCAGGAAGCGGAAAGCACGATCCGGGGCCGGCCGACGAGTTCGCCGGCGAAGGCCAGGAGGCGGGCGGCGGTGTTGACCGTGTCGCCGATGACGGTGTGGTCGCGCCTCGGGCCCGAGCCGATGAAACCGCTGATGACCGGACCGGCCGAAATACCTACCGAGACGGGGAATGGGAGTCGCTGTCCGTCGGCGTTTCTCAGACGGCCCAGCGCTCTCAGCAGACGCGAGGCGTTTTCCGTTTGGGAGCCGCCGCGAAAGACGATCAGCAACTTTTCGCCGATGACCTTGTCGACATCACCGCCGGCGCCGATGAAGAGATCGCACAGAAGGGACGTCTGGGTCGTGAGTGCCTCGAACAGGGTGTCCGGCGGCATCGAGGCCATGAAACCCTGAAAATCCGGAACGCCGATCATCGCGATGACGGCGTCGATGCGCTCGCCGGCCGAGCCGGCCGTCGCTTCGCCCCCGGATGCTGCGCTCTCGGCGGATTTTCTGGCTTCGCTCGACATCATGGTCCTGATGAGCTCCCGCTCCTGCAGGCTTCGGGCCATCCGGTCGAACGAGCGCTGCAGGTCGCCGATCTCATCGGACCTGTAGATCCCGATCCGCGATTCGAACCTGCCCGCGGCCAACCCCTTCATGCCTGCTTCG
>JAKJFL010000384.1:0-3981 GCA_022704935.1 Candidatus Rifleibacteriota bacterium | reverse complement strand
GTCGATGCCACACGCGGCATCATCATGATCAGCGACGGCGTTCCCATTTCCACGATGTATCACGCCACGTGCGGCGGTATGACATCCGACAACGAAAAGGTCTACGGCGGAGCCCCGACGAAGTATCTGCGGCGCGTGCGGTGCGACTACTGCAAAGCCGGAACGAAATACCGCTGGCAGCAGCACATCGACCTGGCCAAACTTCGAACGGCTCTCGCCGCCGAAGGACTCGGATTCAACCGCCTGTATGCCATCGAGGTCATCTCCCCCGCCCCGCTCGATCGGGTGGATCAGGTGAAGCTGCGCACGGACCGGGGAGAACTGCGCGTGAAGGGAACGACGTTCCGACGCCTGTTCAATCTCCCCAGCACGACGTTCGTCACTCCTTCCATGCGGGCAACCGTCCCCCCCTCCCCGGCCGTGCCTCAAAGAACCGCAGGCCTTGGGCGGACTCCGGTTTTTCCGTCCGGGTCCCGTGATTCAGCGAAAACAGCCCTGCCTGTCGAAGCCGTGAGCCTTTTCGCGGGAGGAAAGCAGTCGGGGCCTCCCCAGCTGATCGTCCAGACCGCCCATGGAATATGTCGCGCGAAAAGACCCTCATCCGGCTGGATCGTCGCCTCGGGTCGGCGGCAGGCCCTTGACACCTCTCTCCGCCGGGGTCTACCCTTGAAAGCGGATACACGTGAACTCACCGGCATCGACCTTTCAGGGCGCGGCTATGGCCACCAGGTCGGTCTCTGCCAGTCGGGCGCCATCGAGCTTGGTCGGCGCGGCTGGTCCTATCGACAGATTCTCGCCTTGTATTATTCCCATGTTGCCCTCCGGCAACTGCGCTACGACGCCGTTCCCAGGCGCACGTGATGTTTTCGGGGAAAAAAATTCGTTTTCTCTATCAGGAAATTACGCGATGACGTCGATACAGAACTGACGTTCTGTAGAATCATCAGTTCGCGGCCCGGACAGACCGGCGGTCAGGCCGACCTTGGAGGAACCACGCATGGGCTTGTTTACCTTCGGGACAAGCAATACATCGGTGGGCATAGACATCGGCACCTCAACGGTGAAGATCGTCCAGCTCAAGAAGACCCCCTCGGGTCCGGAACTGACGGGTTACGCGATAGCGCCTGTTCCCCCCTCGGCAATCGAGGAAGGCAATATCAGAGACCCGCAGTCGATCGCGGCAGTGATCAAGGACATGTTCAAGAGTTCCAAGATCAAGCCCGACCGTTCGTTCGCCTCGATCTCGGGTCAGAACGTGATCATGCGCTTCACCAAGCTGCCGATCATGAGCGACGAGGAACTCGAACAGACCGTTCGCATCGAGGCCGAGCAGTATGTTCCCTACGCCATCGACGAAGTCAGCATCACCCATGCGAAGCTCGCCGAGCTGGCCGAGGAGGAGGGCGGGGGCAAGTATTCGATCCTGCTGGTCGTCGCGCAGAAGGAGCTGGTCAACAGCTACCTCGACGTCCTCAAGGGCGGCGGCTCGACTCCTGAAGTGATCGATGTCGACACGATCGCCGCGATCAACGCTCTCGAAAACTCGATCCTGCTGACGGCCGGCGCCCAGGAAGGCGGCGAAGTCGTCGCCATCATCGACTCGGGCGCCCGCACGACCAACATCTCGGTGCTCAAGTCCGGCGTGCTGATGTTCACCCGCAACATCCCGATCGCCGGAAACAACATCACCCAGATGATCATGAACGTGATGAAGCAGGAATTCGAGCAGGCCGAACAGATCAAGTTCAACGAGGCCGAAGTCAACATCAACGAAGGTGGAAGCAACGAGGTCGCCGAGGTCGTGAAGCAGACCGTCGAGGAACTGGCCTCCGAAATCCGCCGCTCGTTCGACTACTTCAAGGCCCAGTCCCGCGAGCCCCTGATTCACCGCATCATTCTCTCGGGCGGCTCCTCGAATCTGAAGGGGTTCAACACCTACATCAGCAATGAGCTCGGCGTCGACGTGGCGATGGGGAATCCGCTCGAAGGAATCTCCGTGACCGTTCCCGACACCGACATTCTCTACAACAACCTGCAACGATTCACAGTCGCCATCGGCCTGGCGCTCAGAGGGGTGGTGGATTAACCGATGATCAAAGTAAACCTCATCACCATTAAGCGGCGCAAGCCGATTCAGATTCCGTTCGCCGCGATCTTCCTCGTCATCGCACTCGCGGGCATCCTCGTCCTGTTCTACTTCGGAACGATCTGGATCGAATCCTACAACAAGGATCTCGAAGAGCAGAAAACGACGCTCGAAGAGGAAGTCCGCAAAGACAAGGACAAACTGGAACAGCGCGACCGACTCGACCAGGACAAGCGGGCCCTGGAAAGCCAGATCGAGCAGCTCAAGCAGCTTTCCGGCGTGAACCTGCTCCAGTGGTCGGAAGTGTTCTCCTCTCTGACCACGGTCGTTCCCGAGAAGACGGTCTGGATCACGAGCATCCGCATCGATTCCGACAGGCGCGTTCAGCTGACGGGGTATGCCTGCTCCGAGCAGCCCGACAAGAAGAACGACCGCCTGACCCTGGGCATCCAGAACTTCATCAAGGAGCTGCAGAACCACTCTTACTTCGAAGAAGTGTTTCTCAGCAATGCCAACAAGAATACCTTCGAAAAAGCTCCCGTGTGGCGGTTCGACATCACCTGTCGCATCAAACGGGATCTCGGAAAGAACTGAGGGAGCGAACAAATGAACAACTTTGCGGTCGTCATCATGGTCATCGTGTTCGCTGCAGCCGGCGCCGGCGGTGCGTTCTGGATGTATTACTGGGGACCCACCATGGCCACCCGCGAACAGCTCCAGAACGACATCAAGGAACTCGAGCGGAAACAGGAAGAGATCAAGAACGTTGCCGACGAAATCGCCCGTATCAACGAGTCCATCGCCAAGCTGACGGAAGAGAAGAAGAAGCTGGAAATGGAATCCAACCAGCTCGGAACCGTCGTTCCGAAGCTGCTCGACTCGACGGAAGCGATCGCCAACAAGTTCAACGTCAAGTTCAATGACATCCGCATCTCGCCCCTTGTGCGAGCAGAGCAGTGGTCGGAACTTCCGATCGAAATCGGCCTCCTGGGCACATTCCAGGACATCGGAAACTTCCTGCTCGTCATGGAAAAGCGCAAGATCGTCAACCTGGCGGCCGGCTCGATCAACATCTCGGTTTCGGCCGAGCCTGATCCCAAGACCAAGGCCCCGCTTCTGACTGTGAACCTGAACGCCAAGATCTACATCATGGGTGGCGCCTACTAATCGGCGACAAGGAGGCATATATGAGAACAGGAACTGGTTCCAGACTGCTTTTCGTCCTCATCCTGTCGGCCCTCCTCTCGGCCGGCCCGCGTATGGCTCTCGCTCAGGGCGCCGATGACTTCAACATCCCCAACACGGACACCAGCGCGCCCGCGGACGCATCCGGTGCAAGTTCGGGAGCCGAAACCCCCGCCAACCCGGCAGAAACACCCGGTGAGGCACCCGCCGAGGCCGGAGCGGCCGGTGATGCCGGCGCCGCAGCTGGTGACGCCGCGGCGGGCAACATCGGTGCAGAGGCCGGCGGTACTGCCGCGGCGGCCGTTGACGAACCCGAACAGATCGAAATGCTGGCTGCGAATAACAAGTTTTCTCCCAGCAACAAGAACAAGGATCCCTTCAAACCCCTCATCGAAAAGAAGGTCGTCCTTCCTCCCCCGCCCCCGCCGTCCACTACGGCCAAGCGGGACAACGCTCCTCCGCCGCCCCCTCCCCCAAAGCCGATTCAGCTCGTCGTGACCGGCATCTGCGGCAATGACAACGAACGTCTCGCTCTCATCACTTTCGAGGGCAAGCCTTATACGGTCCAGAAAGACCAGGTCATCGACGGGAAGTTCAAGGTCGTCGACGTCATGAACGACCGGCTTGTCATCTACTCCAACAAGGAGCAGATGCGCCGCACGTTCCCGCTCGGCACCGGTGGTGGCGGTGGTGGTGGCGGTGGTGGCGGC
>JAKJFL010000383.1:0-3983 GCA_022704935.1 Candidatus Rifleibacteriota bacterium | reverse complement strand
GGGTTCGGCCCGACCAGGTTTACACGCGACGACCTCGTGCGCGTCTTCACGGATCTCACCCACGACGAGTATCTGTATCTCGACGACATCTTCTACGGCGGCGGCACGGTGGAGAAGGACATCTCGTCGAAGGACATCATCGACGAGGTCCGGCAGCGGTTTTCCAACGCCTATTACCACGGGAGCCGAGATAAAATAGTTAGTGATATTGTCAAAGAGGCCCGGGATGGCGACATGGTCCTCGTCATGGGTGCCCGCGACGTGAACACGATCTGTCGCCGCATCCTGGACTGCCTTCAATAAGGCCGAATACGCGATGCAAGGATCGACCATGCCCCTCTCCCTCCTGTTCGCCCTCCCGCCCGGCCCCCTGCGGATCGGCCTCGTCGAGGCCGATGACGTTCGCGTCGGGGCGTCGCGCCCCGAGTATCTGCGCTCCGTCTCCGAGGAGATCGCCAGCCGCATCGATCCCGGGTATGTCTACCCCGACCCCCTTCAAAAGGGCATCAGAAGTCTTCTGAAGACCTACGGGTTCCATCCGTCCGGACGCAACAGACCTGCCTCCGAGTTCCTGGTCAAGGATCTCCAGGTCCGTGGCGAGTTCAATCCGATCAACGTCGTGGTCGACATCAACAATCACCTGTCGCTCGTGACTCATCTCCCGATCAGCATCTTCGACCGGGACAAGGCCGGCGACAACCTGTCAGTACGGTTGGGCATGGAAGGCGAGTCCTACGTGTTCAACCGGGAAGGGCAGGAACTCGCTCTCAAACACCTGGTCGTCGTCGCGCGTTCCGAAGGCGATCTGCAGGCGATTGGAAGCCCGGTCAAGGACTCCCAGGAGACGAAGGTCTTCGAATCGACGAAGCGGGTGACAGGCATCGTTTATACCACACGAAATATTTCTCCAGACGAGGAGTTCGAGCCATTCCTCGAGCGGTTCTGTCACCTTCTCCGCACCGAAGCGGGGGCATGCGCCGCGTCCTGGCGAATTCTCGACCAGCCGCGATGATGCGGCACACAGATCGATCTGCATGGGAGGCAACACCGTGAAACGCAAATTCGGAGCCCTGTTTCTCTCATTTCTTCTCGCGCTGGCCACATCGGGCTGCACCGAAGAGGGCCGTCTGGAAGACCGGATGAACTCGAAGGATCCGGCAGTCCGGAAGGAAGCCGCACTGAAGCTTGGCGAGCGTGGCACACCGAATGCGCTGCGCATCCTCCAGCTTCACGAGGACGATCCCGACTTCAACGTACGAAACATCGTCATCGAACAGGTCAAGCGGATCAACAAGCAGACGTTCATGAAGTGACGTCCGCCCCGGAGGTCAGAAGCGGATCTCGAACCCGTTCCCCGAGGGGAGTTCGATGAACTCGTCTTTCAGGACCGCGACCTGCTCCACCTCTGAATACCCCGGCCCGCGCCGCATCGCGGTCAGATACTCTTCGACGGCGGTAACGCTGCCTTCGGCGCAGAACTCGACCGCCCCGTCGGCCCGATTCCTGACCCAGCCCGAAACCCCGCACGTAGCCGCCTGCCGGCGCGCATACGCGCGAAAGCCGACCCCCTGGACGAAGCCGTGGACAACCCCGTGAACGCGGCGAAGCCGCTCCGCCGACATGGTCAGGGCCGCCCGATCGGCATCGACGGACCATCCCAGAACCGTATCAGATCGCGCTGATACAGGAGCAGCAGCGCCGATCGGATTCCGGTGCGAGTGTGCAGGAGTCGCGCAAGACAGTAGGTGTCGTTGCGATGCCGCACACCGGCCGCGGCCTGATACAGCCTCTTTTCGAGCGCCTCGGCCACCGCCGGATCGACCTTGCCCTGGGACATCGCGAGGAACTTGCGGAGATTGATCCGTTCGCTCGTCAGATGCAGGATCGAATCGGAAACTGTCTGCCATCGCGAGAGCAGATCGAGATCGACCGTATCGACGAGGTGCGGACGCTGGATCTGCACCATCGGCACGTGCACGGAGACCATGACGGTGAACCGCTGCGCGGCCGCCAGCTGACGCAGGACCTCGAGGAACCGCCCGAGGCGCTCCCCGGCTTCGGATGCGAGGGACTCGACGACGAGCACCCGGCCGGCCCCGGCGGGGACCATCTTCATCAACTCGCTGAGTGCATCCGCGTCGTAGGGGGGAATGGCACTGTCTGAACCGCGAAGATAAAGGGAATCCCGGACGGCGTTCGCCACGGCTTCGTAGAGGCTTTTCAGTTTCGGCCGGGCGGTGTCGCCTTCCGGCCCCTGCAGGGACGCTCCGGCGGCCAGGTCCGCCGCCGGCACCCGGCCAAGCCAGGAGGCGACCCTGGTCATCAGCTCGGCCGCCGTGTGTTCCATCGATATATAAAGCACGCCATATTTCGATGAAAGATGAAGCGCCTGCTGCAGCAGGAACGCCCCCTTTCCCTCTTCCCGGGCGCCGGCGACCAGGTGGAGCCGGTTCGGCTGCCAGCCGCCACCGAGTTTCCGGTTGAACTCGGTCCAGGGCGTGGCGAGCGCGCCGTCCGCGGAGATACCTGCGGCGGCCCGTTCAGCGGCCTCGGCCTTGAAGGGCCGGAACTCCGCCGGCCGATTCCCGGCATCGAGCACCTGCGGCGCGGCCGGCCGCTCGGGTCTCGGCGCAGGCGTTATGCCGAGCCCAGTCTCGAAGCCAGCGGCGAACCCACCGCTTCCCGCGGGAGGGGGGGGCGGGGTCCCGTTTTCCACCGCCGCTTTCGCTTCGTCCAGGGCCTGTTTCGCCGCCGGAACGACGGCGACCTTCGAATCGACGAACTTCAACCATGTCTTCACTTCGCGAACACACTCGTCGAGCGTCCGCTTCTTCCCGCAGAAGTCCGAGAACGCCGCGGTCCCGTAAGCGAAGTGCGAGGGGCCGACGCCGACCTTTGGCCGGTGCAACGCGGGGTGCACCGCACCGGGCAAGAGAACGGGGATGTCCCAGGAACAGGTCGTGAGCAGCAGCGTCCGGTCGGCGGTCCGGACCAGCCGCCCGTTTCCGCTGCGAATGCCGCCGATATTCATGAGAAGCTGTCGGTACCAGCTGGGCAGCGCCGTGTCGAACGCCGAGCCGAAGACGCCGGGGTGGACCTCGATGCTGATCTCCTCCGGCGTCGCGAGAATGGCCATCGCCTCCTGCGGCACGCCGAGCTTCTTCAGGCCGTCGATGAACCGTACCGTGTCGTCATACACCGTCTGGAAGCCAAGGACCTCACCGACCGGCTTGTAGGCCTTGCCGTCTACGACGATGAGCGTCCGCTCGTCGCGCAGCAGCGTCTCGAGCTCGGCGCGTGCCGGAAGCTCGGGAAGCCGCTTCCCGGCAGCCTCGAGCTGGATCGTCATCCCGTCGCAGGCGCACTCGTCGAGAAGCAGGTCGGCGGCCCGCCGAACGGCGTGAGTCACGAGCAGCGGCCCTCCGAGCGGGAGGATGCCCGCCTTCAGGTCGAGCTCGATCTTGCTTTGATCGTCCTCCTCGAACCAGAAGGGACTTCGGCTGAGCCCCTCCTGGTGCACTTTCAGCAGGTCGGGCAGCGTTTTGAGTTCGAAGACATCCGGCTGCTTCCCGGATTCGGCCTTGAACGATACGAGACAGCGCAGAGACATCATCCCCTCCGATCGTTACGGAAATTTTATTCCGATAGCTATACCAATTCTCCTCGGAATCTCCCAGCTGCGCAGAACGCCGCTGAACAGATTCTGATGGGCGCCCATGGCGTGGATGAACAGATCCTCGCCGGTATGGCCATGGGTGTCGGGCATCAGTTCCTCCATCTCGGGGGTGTGAAACGTCAGTCCGAGTTTTGAGAACACCAGCGAGCCAAGCTGAAGCTCGAACGTATTCGCCTCGTGAGCGGCGACGAGACGGTCCAGCTCCTCCTTCGAGAATTCCACGCCGGGAAACGCAGCTCTGAGTCGTTCCGGAATCGCGCTTCCCTTCCCCTTGAGTTCAGTCGCGAGGGCAATCGTCGAAGTGGCG
>JAKJFL010000382.1:0-3990 GCA_022704935.1 Candidatus Rifleibacteriota bacterium | reverse complement strand
CGGCCTGATGGTCGTTGTCGAGTTCCCTCCCGCCGAAGGGAACCGGCAGCGTATCCGCGTCAGCGGTCATGCCGGCCAGGGAGGCAGGGGGAACGACCCGGTGTGCGGTGCCGTATCCGCGTTGTTGCTGACCTATTTGGGCGGCATGGAGAGCGCGGTCGGAGCCGAAATCACCGGGAACACCCGCGATGGCTTCTGTGATGTGTCGCTGGGCGTTCCCGTCGGGAGGCGCGAAATCGCGTCGGTGGTATCGCAGGTTTTTCGATATGGGTTCAGAAGACTTGCGGAAGCACATCCCGAAACGGTAGTCATGAAATAACGGAATTTCCGAAAGGGGCTGAAATTATGGCACACAAAAAAGGTGCAGGTTCATCGACCAACGGCCGAGACAGCAATCCGCAACGACTCGGCACCAAGAAATTCGACGGCGAGCACGTCAAGGCCGGCAACGTCATCGTTCGCCAGCGCGGCACGCCGATCAACCCGGGCAAGAACGTCGGCATCGGCAAAGACGACACGCTGTTCGCCCTCGCGGAAGGCAAGGTGAAGTTCGCTCACCGCCTGAACCGTCACTGGGTCGACATCATCCCGGTTTCCACCGACCAGCACTGAGCTGATCCCGGGCGCGAAATGCGCCGATCCAGCCCTTCGACAGGGCCGGATCGGCGCATTTTGTCTTCCGCGTATTCCGAGCGGCTAAGGAATTCATCGCTGCACGCCGATATATTGAGTGAGGAGTAAAATTCGGACGAACCGGAGGTGGAAGCGATGTCTCTCCAGGAACTGCTTGCCCTTTACCGGCATGTTTCGACGGACTGCGGCAGCTGCCGTCGAATCGTTTCTCGCTACGAGCGAACGCTCACCCTCACGGACGCCGACCGCCGGCATCTCGAACACTGCATCATGCGCGCTGATGTCTGACAGGATGGTTCCGGCCCATAGGTGAGCCCCCGCAGGTCGGGGGCTTTTTCATTGCGGAAGAAACGAAACGGGCGATCCGGTTTTTCTCCGGATCGCCCAAGGTTCTGCCGCAGGGAATCAACGGCTCGTGGCAACGCCGTTTCGAAGCTTCAGATACTCGACCTTGGCGGCCTGGTATTCGTTGAAGGCTTTCATGATCTCGTCGGTGGATGCCTGCTGGGCCACCTTGAATTCGTAATTCTGCTTGGCGAAGAGATACCGTTCGTAAGCTTCCTGGAGGGTCATCGATCGTGTTGTTGTGGTGGTCGAGGTGGTTTTGGTTGAAGTCGTGGTAGTTTTCGTCGTGTTCCCCGATGGGAGATCGCCTATGCCGGGAACGTTGGCGGAAGTCGTGCCCGATGACGCGCCCGAGCCGCTCGACGTCGTCTTGGTCGTCGCCTGCGCGGTGACCTTGCCGCCGATCTTCTTGATTTCTTCCTGGGCGGCCTTGATGCGATCTGTGGTCGGGGGGTGAGTCGAAAAATACTTGGTCACCTTTGTCAGGGCATTGTCGCTGTTGATGCGGTTGAAGAAGGTGATCAGGCCGTTCGGATCGAACCCGGCCTTGCTGGAGTAATCGACGGCGCACCGGTCGGCCTCGTATTCGTCGACGCGGGAGAATTTCAGGTTGGCGAAATACGCGGCGATGGCCGCAGCTTTCTGGTATTTCTTCGCTTCATCGTTGACGGTCATCAGAGCGACGACCGCAGTCATGATCCCGGCCTTTTCCGCCTGACGGATACTGTGCTTCTTGTTCACATGACCAAGCTCGTGAGCCACGACCGCCGCAAGCTCGTCATTCGTAGCGGCCGCTTTCATCAGGCCCTTCGTGACGTAGACATACCCGCCGGGAAGCGCGAACGCATTCAGCTCGTCGCTGTCGAGAACGGCGAAATGGTAGGTGAGTTCCTTCCGCTCACAGACCGGAACCAGTTTTTTCGCAACCGCTCCGAGCCGGTTGAGCATCGCGGCATCCTTGACGAAGCCGGGATCTTTCTTGAGGGCCTCGTGTCCTTCGGCGCCCGCCTTGTTCTCCCAGCTGTTTTCAAGTCCGCCGAAGACTTTGTCCCAGACGGAGGATTTTGCGGACGCGAGAGCATCAGGTGACGAACCGCCGAAGGTCTGTTGAATCGCCGCATCGGCACGGTCGAGCGTGCCCGACACCTCACCCAGCAGATCGCCGAAGCTGAACGCGAAAGCAGGCACGGAGAGGCACACGAACAGACAGGCCAGCAAAGTGTTGAGAGCAAAACTGGATTGGCGCCTCATCAAAATTCTCCTTCACAACAGCGAAATCTTCAGTATGTTCAAAATTTTAATGATAAACACGGAAAGCGTCAAATGTTCCAGGGCAAGCGCATGAGTTTCTTCGCACCGTGACGATTTCCCGTTCGCGCCGCGAGCATGTCGAGCGCGCATGCGAGATGGGAAAAACAAACTTGTTTCCACGGAGCTCCAGCGTCACATCGACTCAGCGGTTGTGAACAGATTCGCTTGCCTTGTGGTTGCGCCAGGGATATCAGGAGAGACGGAGAATCATCTCGACATGCAGAATGTTTTCTTCCAGGAACATGCCACCGCACTCCTCGAAACCAAGCTTCCGATACAGTCCCCGCACATATTCCTGCGCGTGAAGCCGTATCCGATGCATCTGGTGTCGGCAGCTCCAGTCGATGAAATACCTGATGATCGTGGTCGCCACGCCGGTTCGCCTGCTTTCGGGCAGGACGGCCAGCCGGCCGATCCAGGCGGTTCGTGCATCCATGGCATCGACAAAAAGCCTGGCGGCGGCAACCGGCACCCCGTCGAGGACGGCCAGGAGATGGACGGAACGATCGTCGGTCGCGTCCCTCTCGTGTTCTTCCGGAACCTTCTGCTCGTCGACGAACACCCGCCGGCGAATTTCAAAGACGGTCCCGAGATCTTTCGGGGAAACGGCTTCGCGGAGATCGATCAGTGAACGGAGCTTATCTGCGGGCATTCTTTTCCGGTTTTTCAGGCTTCCTGCGGATGGCCACCAGGCGATAGACATCGAGAGGCTCCTTGCCCTTCACCTGCACGTTCTTCTCGACCTTGTATTCAAAGCGGTCCTGGAGCATGCCAAACGTCGTCGTATCGGTCACGATCTCGCCGTTCACGGCGAGTTTCTCGAACCGGGCGGCGAGGTTGACCGCGTCCCCGATCGCCGTGTATTCCATGCGGCGCGCGGACCCGAAGTTGCCCGCGACCACGTCGCCGGTCGTGATCGAAATGCCGAGGCCGAGCGACCGCCCCTAAAGCAGTGGGGCATATTCCTGCAGGAACTCGAGGAAGATCTCCTGGAGACGGAACGCCGTGAAGGCCGCGCGCAGACAGTCATCCGGTTTGGTGATGGGAGCGCCGAACAGCACCATCACGCCGTCGCCCATGAATTTGTCGATCGTCCCGTGGTTCCGCAGGATGACCTGTGAAGCGCGCTCGAACCAGCCGTTCAGGATCTGAACCAGCCCTTCGAGCGGAAGGACCGTCGTCATCGCCGTGAAGCCGCGCAGATCGGCAATCATGATCGTCACGCGGTGTCGCCTTCCGCCGACGCCCCGGTCGGATCCTGCTCGAGCTCGGCGACGACCTCGGGAGCGACGTACCGGCCGAACACTTCCTTCAGGTCCTGCTGGCGCTTCTGGATCTCCGCCGTGGTCCTGATAGCCTGGTCACGCTCGGAAATGGCGACCTCGTGGCTCTGACAATTGTTGAGCGCCGACGCGAGCACGTAACCGAACGTTCCGAGAAGCGAGCGGTTCTCGGTCCGCACTTCATCGGCATCCTGGCGAACGACGTTCATGAGGCCGACAATCCGCCCCTTCACGGTCAGGGGCATCGCCATGAGCGATTCATGAGAACATGACGGAAGAATCGCCCGGATCGAGGGAAGTTGGCCCCGGCCATAGATGATGTTCGTGAGCCCCTTCTCGGGATCGTATTCGGTGATTCCCCAGAAGCTGGGCGGCACCTTGATCACGAGCCCGTCGAGCCGGTTCGAGGCGAACCCGA
>JAKJFL010000381.1:0-3994 GCA_022704935.1 Candidatus Rifleibacteriota bacterium | reverse complement strand
ATCGCCGCCAAGCCTGCGCAGCCGCTCGATCAGCCGAACGCCGCCCGAGCGCCACTCACCGCCACCGACGATCGGCATGCCGCCGTCGTCGATGAAGAGAAACCCGCGCCCCGGCTCCCGCACCTGGTCGGCCATGATTCTCATCCCGAGATACGGATCCAGCCCGGTGAGGTCGAGCCAGGCTACGAGCCTGCAGTTCAGCCCGGCCCGCCAGTAGAAGCCATTGATCCCCTCGGTGCCGGGAAACGTTTGCAGCTTGCCGTTTTTGGTCCAGCCCTGCGCATCGAGGTTGACCGGGGACCCGAGCAGACGGGAAAGGCCGGCCTCCATCCCGGAACGAACGGGGGCTTTGGAATCAATCCATGTTGCGCCGAGAAACACATCGGAAAACCCGGGCGGAAAGCGCCGGCCATGCGTCACGTCGATCCGAAGTCCGTCAGATGCGCTCGCGAGATGGCTTCTCAAGGCGAGGGCATGGTCGGGAAGCCAGGGCCTGACGAGGTTCGCATACAGCCGCACCAGGTTTTGGCGTTTCGCCTCGACGCCTGAACCGGGCCGTTCCAGAATGAGGTCGGCACGGTCCTGGAACTGGCGGAAGAGCATGGCGATGCCATCCTTCGGAAGCGCGCAGGACTGGGCTTCGAGGGTGAGTTCGCGCGCCCATGCCCGGGCAGCGGAGCGGTCGGCCGCGAGCTTCAGGGTGAGCCGCTCGCTCCGCCCGATACCGAGCACGAGGAACGGCATGAAGAGAACGAGCATCCAGAAAACCGTCAGCCACCGCGAGGTTTTCATGCGCCGGCCTCCGGAGGCAGTTCGACGAGTTCCCAGCCGTTGCTGCCCGGAACTTTTTCGAATCCGGCCGTCGAACCGCCGAGCAGCCTGATCATCTCGGGCGAGAGGACGATCGTCGTGTGCCTGCCCTTCTTGGAATCGGCCTCGAGGCATTCGGCGAACTCGCGCGGCGGCCCGAGCACGGCGCGCTCCATGCGCTCCGACGTGCCGAACGAGCCGACGAGCAGTTTTCCGGCGTCGATGCCGACGCCCATGCCATATTCGAAGGCGCCGCCGGCGCGCCGTTCGGCAAGCCGCCGCTCGTGGGCCCGACGCATCGCGACGGCGGCGCTCAGCGCCCGGCGGGCGTTTTCGGCCGGTGATTCCCCATAAAATGCGGCGATCACGGCGTCGCCGATGAACCTGTCGATCTTGCCGCCGGCGGCGTGGATCGCGCCGGCCATCGCCTCGAGGTGGGCGTTCAGCATCCCGACGACGTCATCGACGGGTTTCGTTTCGGAGATCGTGGTGAAGCTCCGCAGATCCGACACCAGGACCGCCCCCTCGACCTCGCGTGGGCCCACCGCGGTCTCCCGCTCCTGCGCTACGTCCTGGTCGAGCGTGGCGGAGACGAACCGTCCCAGTTCGCGGCGCTCGCGCAGGCCGTCGATCATACGGTCGAACGCGTTCGTCACCTCGCCGATCTCGTCGGGTCGTTCGAGACCGACGCGCGTGTCGAGGTCGCCGGACGCGGCCCGCCGCAACCCGGCCTCCAGCCTCGAAAGCGGTTGGAGCAGGTGCCGCCCGACACCCAGGCCGATCAGGAAGAGGATAGATACAATAATTGACAATATATTTTCGAGCAGGAGGATGTTCCGCGCCGCCTCGCGGCGGATGCCGGCCGTCGAGAATTCCATGCCGGCGATGAAGCCGGGCATCCGATCGCAGGGCCGGGCGATCGATATCCGCTCGCCGCTCCGGGAGATTCGCATCGTTCCGGCGCGGGCGGCGTCGTTCAGGGTGCGCGTCAGATCGGGCGACAGGATTCTGGCTGTGTCGCCGGACGGTTCGAAGCCGCCGGGCATCATCCGCCCCCAGGCGACCCGGACGCCGGGCAGCATCACACGCCAACGCGCGATCTCGTCGCCGAGCAGGGAGGCGAAATGCTCGCGGGCGCGCGTCGCGAACACCACGCCGAGCAGGAACCGGTCCGGGGACGAGATGAGGTCGTACGTCATGAAGAGCGGCTCGTCCGAGCCGCGGAACAGGTGACCCCGACGGCGGACGTCATAGTAGTAACGGCCGAAGACATCGGTGAACACGGCTTTGAACGCCTCGAACGACAGCCGGGCACGCCCCTGGATGGACTTTGTATACTCTTCGGTATGCTTAGGGTCGCCGAAGATGAAGGTCATGTTGAGCATGCCGCTCTGCAGTTGGAACAGGCCGCGGTTCGGCCGGTCGTTCGCCCCCGGCGCGGTCGACATGAACGAGTCCCGACCGGGCCTGAACACGTGCATGTATTCCGCGGGAAGCCCCGCGGCGCGCAGGCCGGCGAGTTCGCGGTCGACCGCCGCCTGACCGGCAGCGCCGGCGGGGGCCCCGACCAGGCGCTTCAGGAGCGAAGGATTCTCGATGGCCTTTCCGCAGGTCTCGGCGAATCGGTCGACCTCGCGAATGCTCATCAGGTCAAGGCGCACCAGGCGGTCCTCGGCCATCCGTTCCATCTCGCCGGCGCGCCGCTCGGCGTTGGCCGTTATCCACCATGAGGCGAGCACCCAGACGATGCCAAGGGGGACAACGCCAGCAAGCGCAACGTATCCCGCGAACCAGACGCGCAGGGACAGGTCGCTCTGCCCCGGGTTCATTGCCCGCCGCGCCGCAAAGAGCAGAAAGCCTCCGAAAAGGGCGGCATACAACCCCCGTTCCCAGGGGGGGAGCGCCTCCCCGCGAGCCTGCGCGGGCACGAAGCCGATCATCCAGAGTTCGTACGGAAGGGTCGTCGAGATGATGTCGCGCATCACCCAGAGCCCGGAAATCGTCTTTCCGATCGAGCCGGCAGAGGCGATCCTGTTCCGGCTTCCGCATTCCGCGATTGCCGTGTGCAAGCGCCGGAGGGCGGCCGGCGGAACCGTTCCCGAGGCGACGCGCGTCCGCACCTGGCCGCTTTCCGGGATCAGGGGAACGAGCACAGGCCACATCCGGCCCCGGCACCGGGCGGCCCCTTTCTTCAGGGCAAGCTCGACGGGTTTTGAGGCGGTCGCCGCTTTTCGGGGGAACAGGGCCAGCCAGAGCACCGTGCCATGCGCGGTTTCGGCGGCGTTCCAGACCATCAGGTAATCCCCACCCCGCCACCGGGACCCCGTCAGCCTTCCCCGCCGCAATCTCGCGAGAACGTCCAGGCTGACCAGTTCCCCGAACAGCCCCGACGCCTGCCGGTCGAGCGACGGGCGGCGCGCGGATGAAACGGCGTCCGGCGACAGGGCGGCGACAAGGACGTTTCCGACAAGCCGGCCCATGGCCGATTCCAGCCCCGGTCCCCTCATGGTTTCATGGTTGCCCGCCGGATCGACTCGAAAAGCGAAGACCAGCGTCCCTTCGGGCCGGTGCGAGACCGGCACGGCCGACCGGAACAGCCTCGCGAACGTCTCTCCCGAAACCTCGGAACGCGCTTTCAGCATCGCCCCGACGCTCCTGCGGAGGCGGTCCATCGCCGACTCGACCTGAAGCGCGTAGGTCCAGCCGCCGCGAAACCTCTCGATCTCGGCCCGGGCCTCCTGACGCCAGTGGTTCTCGGCGCTCATCGCGGCGAGCCGGTCCTGCTGCCAGCCGTAGAGGCGAGCCAGGAGGGCTATTCCCAGGCAAAGGAGCAGAGGGCCGATCAGCTCCCACCGGGTGCTTCCGGCAGGCCGGCTCCGGGTTCCCGGCGCAGGCTGTCCGCCGGCCGGCAAGGTGTGCACGCGTGACGCTCCCTGGTCTGAAATTTGAAAATCCGGTCAGGGGAGCAGTATAGCCGTACCCGGGCTCCGAGAAAACAAATTCCCCCCCTCGGGGGAGGGGGGGAGAAAAATTATGAAGCTCCTAATGGTTACAGGCGCAGATGAAATCTGATCCTGCTTCCATTCTCAGCATAGTGAATCTCCTGCCAGAGCGAAATCGGGCATTTCCCTGATTTTGCATCAGGGAAATACCCGAATCTATACATCCGTTGGGGGAGGGGGAA
>JAKJFL010000380.1:0-3994 GCA_022704935.1 Candidatus Rifleibacteriota bacterium | reverse complement strand
CGATCGAAGCCCTCGGCATGATCCGCGGGGCGAAGGCGATTCCGGCGCTCGTGCGTTCGCTCGGCGAGCAGGACGAGCAGATCGTCGCCAAGGCCGAGTGGGCCCTGTGCGAGCTCCAGGAGATGGCGGTGGAACCGCTGACGAAGGCGCTGTCGACCGAATCGGCGGCGGTGGTTCCCTCGCTGGTCCGCGTTCTCGGCCGCATCGGAAACATCCGCGCCATCTTTCCTCTCATCAAGGTCCTCGAGACGGCCGGCGCACAGCTCAAGAAAACCGTGGCGGACAGCCTGCTCGCGATCGACAAGCACCTCACCGAAGAGAACCCGATCTCGGTCATCCTGAAGGAAGGGTATTCCTGGGCGCAGTTCTCGATCGCGGAAGCGCTCGCCGGCATGGATGACGAGCGCGCGTTCGACCTGCTCATCAAGATCGCGCGCGACACGCTGACCGACAAGGATTTCAAGAAGCTCGCCGGGATCCCCGACAAGCGGATCGTCGAGTGCAGCATGCAGATCCTGCACCTGATCAAGCTCAACGTGGCGCAGCTGTTCGCGAAGGTCGGAAACGACAAGGCGATCCCGGTCATCCGCGACTTCTTCGCACAGGGTGACAACGCCCAGCGCCAGTGGTGCGTCGAGGCGCTCGGCGGCATCCAGACCGAGGGTGCGCTCGATGCCCTGATCGACATTCTCAAGAAGCCCGAGTTTCAGATTCCCCTCGACCTGCTCAGCAAGCAGCTGATCGCGAGCAAGAGCCGGAAGCTGGTCGAGAAGCTGCTCCTGGCGGCCTCTCACCCCGCCGAACCGGTGCGGTATGCCATCGCCTCGGTCCTCGGCGAGACCCGCGACCCGCGGGCGATCCGGACGCTGTCGCAGCTGGTGAAGGACCCGGCAGACAAGGTCCGCGGCGCCGCTATCGAAGCCATCGGCAAGATCGGCACCACGGCCGCCGTTCCGCCCGCCATCGAAGCCCTCAAGGACGCCGTCGAAGCCGTCCGGGCCAAGGCCGCCCAGGTGCTCGGCGAGCTCAAGGACACGGCCGCGGTCGAATTCCTCGAGAAGACGACCAGCGACACGTCGGAACTCGTGCGCCAGCTGTCGGTCAAATCCCTCTCCCAGATGGCCGATGCGCGCGTTCCGGACATCATCATCAAGTCGCTGAGCGACAAGTCGGCCGTTGTCCGCGGTACCGCCGTCGAGACCCTCGGCCAGCGCAAGGAGCGGATTGCCCTGCCGCATCTCATCAAGTCGCTCGAGGATTCCGCCGAGTCGGTGCGGGAGAAGGCGGCCGCCGCCCTCGCCCTGATCGGCGACACCCAGGCGATCCTGCCCCTCCTGGCCAGGCTCGACGATCCTTCCCCACTCGTGCCGCTCGCGTGCAGCGAGGCGATCGTCAGCTTCAAATCCAGGGCGTATCTCGTCCTCGTCGAGGCCCTCAAACACCCCGAGGAACGGATGCGACGCCACGCCTGCGACCTGCTGATCCGCATCGGCGAGGAATCCCTCGTCCAGCGGCTTCTCAAGCTCGCCAGCGATCGCAACAACAACCTGCGCGAGAACATTGCCCGCATCCTCGGCCGCATCGGCGGCGAGAAGGTCGTCGACACACTCGTCCAGCTGCTCGCCGACCGCAACGGCTCAGTGCGACGCACCGCGGCCGAGGCGCTGGGCGCCCTTCGCGACATCCGTGCGATCGTCGCTCTCAAGAAGGCCGAGCGCGACCAGACCCGCGAAGTGCGCCAGGCCGCCTCGACGGCCATCCAGGAAATCTTCAAGGCGAACAAGCTCACCTGATACACGTCACACCCTGCGCCGGAGCCGGGACGGAGATCCGTTCCGCTCCGGCGTGCGTTTTTCTGGGAATTCCCATCCGCTTTCGCGATCCGTCATCCCGGAATGAGTTTCGACCGAACAATCACACCATTCATATAATACCTATTGCGATATTATCAGGTCACCGGGTCAAACCCATCGATGAATAGCGATAACAATATCACTACCTGGTTCGTCCGGCTTGGCCTCGTTCTGCTGACGATCGTCGCATTTTTTCCGGCGCTCGAGGCAGGCTTCATCACTTGGGACGACCCGGCCATGGTCCTCGACAATCCTTATTTTCACGATCTTTCGCCGCCATCGCTTCTCCGCTTGTTCACACAGCCCTACATGACTGTGTATCAGCACCTGACCGTTCTCTCACTCGCGTTCCAATACCGTCTCTCGGGCATGGACCCGTTCTTCTTCCACCTGGGCAACCTTCTGCTCCATTGCGCAAACGTCCTGCTCGCCTTCGAACTGTCGCGCAGGCTCGGCCTGAGCATCGTCTGGGCATGCGCCACGGCCGTGCTCTTCGCCGTTCACCCAGGCCGCGTCGAGTCCGTGGCCTGGATCACGGAGCGAAAGGACGTCCTGTTCGCCTTTTTCTATCTGCTCGGATTGAATCTGCATTTTGCCGGCGACGCGCCGGAAGCGCCACAGATTCGCCGATCCGTGGCCATCTGCGTTCTTCTGGGTCTCCTGTCGAAACCAACGACCAGCTCGTTTCCGTTCGCCCTGGCGGTCCTGAATCGCTTCAAGAACGACGTCTCTCTGCTGAAGACCATGAAGCAATGCCGCTTTCTCTTCATTCTCATCGGCATTGTCGGCGTGCTCGCCGTGTCCGGAGCTCCTGCGGAATCACAACGGAACCAGTATCACGACGCTTCCCGAAGCAGCCTCCTCGATCGGATCGAACGCGTCTTCATCAGCACCGGAGCCCTCATCCGCTGCGTGGCGGTTCCGATCGACATTCCCCTGTTCATCCCCTATTTTTCACCCGGCCAGTGGCCTCCCGAAACGGTTTCATGGGGTATCGCCGCGACGCTTTTCTGCGTTCTTCTCTTCGTTTCCCGGCATGCCCCTCTTCGATACTGCGGTTTGCTCTTTTTTCCGGCTGTCCTTCTGCCCGTAAGCACCGGCGTTTTTTTTCACGGGCTGGGCCAGTTTTTCACAGCCTCCTGGCATACGTATCTTCCGGCTTACGGCCTGTTTTTGTACATCGCCGACACTCTTCAGGCGATCAGCACCTTCCTTCGCGAACGCAAGAAGCCCGTATTGGAAACGGCGACTCTGGCCGTCATCCTTTGCGCCGGCGTCTGGTTGGCACGGGAAACCAGTATCAGATGCGGCTTTTATCAGAATGGGATCACCTTCTGGACCGAGGTCGTACGGCAAACACCGCATTACACAGCCTTCAACAACCGCGGCATGGCACGCTTCCTGGCGGGTGACGCCGAACATGCCCGTTCGGATTTCCGTGTCGTCACCGAGCTTCAGCCGCGCTACGCCAGGGGGTGGGTCCATCTCGCCGCCGCCGAGCTCACCCTCGGACGCCCCGATGAAGCCCGGAACATCCTCGAAAAAGCCGTGAAGGAATGGCCGGACGAGCCGATGATCCACGATTACCTCGGATTGATCGCCGCTGGAGCGTCCCGGACGGCCGAAGCCGTTTCCCATTATTCCGAGGCATTGCGACTTGCCCCCGACTATGTCCCGAGCCTGAACAACCGCGCGGCGCTCTTTCTCAGGAACGGCGAAACCGGAAAGGCCATCGCCGACCTGGACGCCGCGCTCCGAATCAAGCCGGAAGACACGCGTCTGAGGATACTCAGGGATTCTATAGTTTCAAATACAACAAGCGGCGGAGGAGATTGAAAATCCCGGGAGCGCCGGACGGTCAATGGTGGGGATTCTTCGACACCAGTGACAGGGCTTTGATGACGGCCTGTTCGGCGAGTAACCGATTGTTGGCGTCAGCCAGGAAGACGTCGGGGGGCATGAACACGTCGTATTTGCCGCCGACCCAGTATTTGGGCGGCAGGCTGTTGAGGGCGAGAGCGACGGTATCAAGCACGCAGTCGTGGCACTCGCACATCTCCCAGCGTTCGATCATGCCTTTGATCACGTCGAGAATCAACGGCAGCCACATGTTCTCGAGGCGGGAAAAATCGTATCTGTTC
>JAKJFL010000379.1:0-4004 GCA_022704935.1 Candidatus Rifleibacteriota bacterium | reverse complement strand
GCTCGGCGAGCAGTTCGCCGCTGCCGCCTCCGACGACGGGAACCAGGAACTCCTTGCCGCCGGCCGGCACATCGAGCGTTACCGGCGTTCCGAGACCGGTGCCGGAGATCTTCAGTTTGCCGGCTCCGCCTTCACAGACAGCGAAGACACGCAGGCTGACCTCGGCGTTTTTCAGAAGCATCGACGGGGCGCTCACCTCGACGTTTCCACCGCGGCGGCCGACGTCGACGTCGCCGATCGATTCGAGGTAGTCGAAGCCAGACATCGCAACGAACCGGGCCTTGCACCGACCGCTCTGAGGCGGCATCGTGACGCCGACCTTCGCCCGCCCGGCGGCATCCGTCTTCACGAGCTGGCAGAAGACGACTTTTTTCTCGCCCTGGCGCACCGCTTCAGGATTTTCCGCCTCGGCCGAGGGCTCGTCAGACGGCGACGCCCCAGGCATCAGCGCCGCACCGCCCATGGCCATCTGACTTTTCGCCATCGGGGCCGGAGCGGCGGACACATCCATGTCAGCCATTTCCTTTTTCGCCGAGAAAACGGCGTTCATCGACGGTGCCGGCGGAGCCGACATAACCCTCGACACACTGCGCCTGACACGGATGCCAGTCTGGTCCTCCCAGCGGGAGAGACCGGCAGATGCATTCCGGAACGAGTCGCCGGTCGCCGAGATCAACGGATCCTTCGGACTGCGGTTCGCAACGCGGTTGTCGAACACTTCCAGAATGCCCCACACCGAACGGGGCTTTCCGCTCGAGCGATCGAATGTTTCAATATTTATATCTATATTTTTCTCGGGGCCGGCCTGTTTCGGCACATCGAGCTTCACGCGCAGTGAGCTCGGCGTGAAAATCATCGCCCACGCCTGACGCAAGACCTTTTCCTGTTTTTTCTCCTCGTTTTCCTTCATGTCCCATCCGCCGATTGCGACGAACGAGTAGGGGCCGGAAACCGAGAACGTCACGTCATCTCCGCGCTTGAGGGTGCCGGACATCGAGAGCTGTTCGACGGCGAAGCCGCCGTCGGCCTTCGGAACGAGTCGCCAGGCTTTCACGCCTTCCAGGTCGGCTTTCGCGGTGATCTTCGCGGCGCCGTCGTCACCGGTCATGGCCGAGCCGAGTTCGAAGGCGGCATTCTTGTCGCCGTCCTCCTTGAGCAGGTAGATGTCACGGCCGGGAACCGCGACGGTGTTCTCATAGGGGGCCACCGTGGCCTTGAAGAGGTTCGTGAAGCCGGACGAGATCAGGCTGACCTGGCGTTCGACGTGGCCCGAGCGGCCGAACAGGTTGCGCACGTTGCCCTTGTCGGTGACGACTTCCAGCTCGAAGGGGCCGGAGTGGCCGCCGACATCGAGAACCGACGCCAACTCGCCTTTCTTCATCGTATATTCGATGGACGGACCCGCCTCGCAGCCGTTGCAGCCGGGAAGCATGCAGCGGGTCTTGAGGGTGACGCGACCGTCGAACGGCTTGTTGAAGACGCGAAGTTCGTTCTTCACGTTGAGGCCGTTTCCCCAGCGGGCACCGACGCCGGCGGCATTGCCGAGGAACCAGCCAGCGCGTGCCTCTTCCAGCGCCTGGGCATTCGTCAGCTGCTGGAACTCGTAGGCAAACGAGACGGCGCCGAGCGAGCCCTCGACGATCGCGAACGTCGCGTCGCCCTTGAAGCTTCCGTCGGCGGTCTGGACTTCGACCCGGTATTCACCGACCTCGAGCGGCTTTTTCGCGCCGCTCATGATCGTCTCGACCAGCAGGCCGCCGTCGTTGAGCGTGAACTCGCCCAGATCGCGCGGGGCCGCATCCTTGCGGCCGAGGGTCGCCTTGATCTTCTCCATCGGCCGGGCCGGCATCGCGACTTTCAGGT
Organism: Candidatus Rifleibacteriota bacterium; assembly: GCA_022704935.1. GTDB lineage: Bacteria > Muiribacteriota > Ozemobacteria > Ozemobacterales > Ozemobacteraceae > MWAR01. The sequence continues at coordinate 2,141 of JAKJFL010000379.1, read as the reverse complement.
GCACGTCTTCGTTCGGCCAGAACGTCGGCTGGTCGACCGTCACCGAGACGAACCGGAGGCTGAACCGCTCCGCGACGCCGGGCGCCAGGCCTGTGATATCCTTCTTGCCCGGATCCACCTGGAAGACGCCCTGCGTCTCCCCGCCGCTCATGATCTGAGACGCGACGACGGGCACCACCAACCCGACAGCCGCCGCGATCGTCACCACGATCCATCCGAAGCGTATCATACGAACCTCCTCAGCTCTTTTGCGGATATCCTTCCGCTTCTCACACCCCGGTCGCCATCCCTTGTACCATACCGGGCCTCGAATGTGAAATACGCGACCCGTCGTCAGTCCGTAACGAACCAGTTTTCAACTGGATTTTCGGGCATGATCGCAGAAAACCTCCGAATCGCCGGGAAACATATATTTTTACAATTACATAAACAACTGGATGATGAAGAGAAGAAACCTGTATTCCCTGACCCACTGTTCGAGGGGAGACCCTTCGGTCGGCGGGGGTGGAGGGAACTCGATGTCGAAATCGAGCGGATCGCAGCCGGCCGAGGCGCACGCGTCGACGAACTGATCTTCGGCGGCCTTGCCGTATTCCCCGTCGGCATATCCATGGCACACGCAGAAAATCTTTCCAGAGCCCAACAGGCTTTCCGGGCCGCCCCGGTAATCGCAGGCGGTTTCGGGCTTCGATATGCCGCCCTTGAGAAAGTTCGTCTCGATCAGCTTCTCGATGTCGATCTTCAGCGTTACCGGATCGCGATCCATCATTGTTGTATCGTCCATGTTATACATCTCGATCGCCCCGAGCAGCACCCGCTGGTTCGCGAAACATGCCTTGGCACGCGACTGCTCGCGGGCCTTGCGGAACGATGGCGTCGCGAACGCGGCAAGGAATGTCGGATTCAGCACTTCCGCGTATGTTCGGGCGACGTCGTCGGGAACGGCCAGAAACGCGGTGTATTCCGTCGCGAGATCGTGCTCGAGGCCGAGACGGGTGATTTCCCGCACGATCTCCGGCGTCTGCGGACGGGCGGCAAGCGAGTGGATCCGCTGGCGGGTCGCGAGAAGATTCAGCCATCCCCGGGCAGGCCGGTCAGCTCCCGCCCCCGGGTCGGTCAGTTCGAGAAGCACGGCGTCGGCACGGTCGACGACGCGGACCGGGGCCGTCATCGACGCCGCGGGAACGACGAGAAACGCCTCCGCCCCTTCGCCGCCGGAAAGTCTGCCGAACAGCGGCACGCCTCGTTCTCCGTCAGGCATGACAATATGTGCCGATATACAAAGATCTTTCATTGCCGTGTCGAGAGAGGATTCCGCAGCCTGCCATCCCTGCTCGTCGAACAGTCTGACGCATCCGCCCTTGTCGGCAAGCGCGGCGCGAAGCCCGGCCGGTTCCTCCGGCGCGATTAGAGCGACCCAGAGCGGTTTGCGCCCGCCCTGATTCCAGATTGTCTCGATCTGGGCGGCGCTCAGATTTTCCCCATCCGTGATCAGCAGCGTCCCGTCGGCTTCGGAAGCAGCTTCCGGAAGCGCGAGGGCATTCCACGACGTCGGCCCGACGCATGCATACCCCTCGATCGTTTCGAGCGCGACCGGCGTCAGAACGCCCTCTGCCAGCGCATATATATTTAAATCTATTGTATTTTGCAGGTGTTTCACCAGGCGTGAGACGCGGACACGATTTTTCCCGCCCATCGAGCCCGATGCGTCGAGGATGACGGTGGCACGGCCTCGAGCGACGGTCGCCGGAAGATTCAGCGCCGGAATCCGTGCCAGGAGAAACCGCGAACCGTCCGTCGATGAGTATCCCGTCACGCATGGCGTCACTGGCGTTTTCAGCGACATCTTCAGCCGGATGGGCTGTACGGGCGGCTCGGCAAGATCGAGCCTGAAGCTTTTTTCGCCGCCTTTCTCGGAAGAGAAGGAAGCTGCAGGTTCGATCGAGACATCGCCGATTCCGCGCATATCGCGGATCGTTCCGGCAACGATCAGCCTCGGAGCCGTCTTCTTCACTCCTGCCGCCGGTTCCGGCATTTCCCACCCGTCCCCGGAATTCGCGTCTTTCCGCTCCAGATCGGGTTCGACAGAAATAGCCAGCTCGATCCCGCTCCGGTGCGCCGGTGCGGCGGCATGAGCGCGG
>JAKJFL010000378.1:0-4015 GCA_022704935.1 Candidatus Rifleibacteriota bacterium | reverse complement strand
GAGCCACTCCAGGAGCCGGCCAGGTGCTTGACGACATCATCGGGAATGTAATCGACGGTGTGATGCAGGAAGTATCCGGCACCATCGGAGGTGCCGAACGGGAAAAATCCGAACGGAAACGCATATCCCGAGAACGGAATGATGAAACCGCAGGCCTGTTCCAGGCGATCGAAGCGGGAGATGTTGCGCGTGTCAGAAAGCTTCTCGCCCGGAAACCCGATCTGAATGCGCGCCACCAGTCGGGGTTACCACTGATGGTCTTTGCCGCAGGCTGGGGCAATCTCGAGATCATGGAACATCTCGCCGTGAGAGGCTGCAAGGCAGACGCCGCCGATGACCGCGGAAACACCGCACTCCACATGGCGGCCGTCCGGGGCTTCGACGAGGTCATACGTTGGCTTCTCAGAAAGGGTGTCCCGGTGGACGTCGAAAACCGTGCCGGTCAGACTCCCCTTCTCTGGGCTGTCGACGACGGGCACGTCTCGACCGTGAAACTCCTCCTCGACAACGGCGCCCGGCCCGACCACCGCGACTGTGACGATGAAACCCCTGAACGCATCGCCCGCCGAAAGGGCTATGCGGAAATTCTCGAACACCTGGCTGAAGCACAGAAAATTCGTTGATACAGGTGAAAGCAAAATTGCTGGGGCGGCGTGATCCGATCGCATCTCTGGGATTGTCGTTCCGGTTCCTTGCCATTGCCGGCGGGGGAGAGTATACTCCCCCCTGTTTTGTCTGCTTCATTTGCATCAGAAAGAGGTCTGCGTGGCTACGATCATCGACGGTGCCGGGATTTCGAAAAAGATTCGTGAAGAGATACGACAGGAGGTTCAGGCTCTTGCCTTCCGGCAGGAACGGCTTCCAGGTTTGGCCGTCGTTCTCGTCGGCCAGGACCCCGCTTCGGAAGTCTATGTAAGCCAGAAGCGAAAGGCCTGTGAAGCCGTCGGGTTCGTGTCGCAGGAAATCAAGATGCCTGACACCACCAGTCAGGGGGAACTGATTGCGAAAATCAGGGAATTGAATGACGATATCCGCATTCACGGCATTCTTGTCCAGCTTCCCCTGCCGAAGCAGATCGACGAGTACGCCGCCATCGAAGCGATCGACCCGGCGAAAGATGTCGACGGCTTCCATCCCGTGAACGTCGGCCGCCTCACCATCGGAACCGGCTGTCTCACCCCCTGCACCCCTCTCGGCGTGATCGAGATGATCAAGCATGCCGGAATCGACATCGCCGGAAAGAAGGCGCTCGTCGTCGGCAGGAGCAACATCGTCGGAAAGCCGCTTGCGATCATGCTGATGAAGATGAACGCGACGGTCACGATCGCTCATTCGAGAACGCAGAACCTCCAGGAAGAGGTCGGCAGGGCCGATGTCGTCTGCGCCGCCATCGGGAAGCCTCGCTGTATTCCCGGCGCATGGATCAAGCCGGGAGCCGTCGTAATCGACGTGGGAACCAACTCGGTGCCGAACCCCGAAAAGCCGGGAACGACGAAGCTCGTCGGCGACGTCGAGTTCGAGACTGCCGTGGAGCGCGCCTCGTTCATCACGCCCGTTCCAGGCGGCGTCGGCCCGATGACGATCGCCATGCTCCTGTCGAACACCCTCAAGGCCCGCAACGCCCTTCTCGCCGGCCGAACGACACACCCCGTGCGTCCGTAGGCGCGATTCGCGAACCGCGCCTGCATATTACAATATATAATATACAATATAGGATGGGAATGATTATGACGATGGACCAGGATGTTCTTCTGATGACCCCGGGGCCGGTAGAGCTGGATTCCGAAATACTGCTCGCCGGCGCACGCCCTCTCCGTCATCATCGCACGACGGATTTCTCGCCGGTCTACACCGATTGCGTCGACCGTCTGAAGAAGATTTTCAATACCAAGGGCGAGCTGTATCTCACCCTGTCTTCCGGCACCGGCGTCATGGAGACTGCTATCGCCAACATGTTCAACCAGGGCGAGACGGTCCTGACCGTCGAAACCGGCTCGTTCGGCGAACGGTTCACGCAGATCGCGAAGGCGTTCAAACTGAACGTCATTCCGCTGAAATACCAGTGGGGCCATCGGGCGAAGGTCGAGGACATTCGCCAGATGCTCGACGCTCATCCGTCGATCGCCGGCGTCACGGTTACGTTCAACGAGACCTCGACTGGCGTCCACAACGACCTTAAGGCAATCGGCGAGCTGCTGCACGAGCGCGGCAAACTGTTCATCACCGACGGCGTTTCGGGCATCGGCGCCCTGCCATTCGATATGGACGGATGGCACGTCGACGTGGCCGTTGCGGCATCCCAGAAGGGCCTGCTGACGCCGCCCGGCGTCGGCATGATCGCCCTCTCGAACCGCGCCATGGCGAAGCTCGAGAAGGTCGACTGCCACGGCTTCTATTTCGATCTCAAACAGTATAAAAAGAACCAGCAACTCGCGATTCCCGCGTTTCCCTGGACACCCGCCATCTCGGTCATGTACCAACTCCAGGCGGCTCTCCACAAGATCGACCGGATCGGCTTCGAGAACGTGCTGAAGCATTATCACCGGCTGGCCGAAGGTCTCAGGACGGCGCTCAAGGCGATGGGCCTGACGATCTTCACCCAGCCGGACGCTCGTTCCAACGTCCTGACGGTCATCAACGCGCCGGCCGGCATTCATCCGAAGAAGATCGTGAGCGAGATTCGCGACAACTTCGGCGTGCTGATCGCCGGCGGCCAGGGCGAGATCGCCGACAAGGTGTTCCGCATCACGACGATCGGCGCTATCTCCGAGCGTGAGATCATCGCGACGGTCGGCCTGCTCGAGATCGCTCTCGTCCGCCTCGGCTTCCAGAAGGAGCCGGGTGCCGGCATGAAAGCGCTTCTCGGCTACTTCGCGAAATGAATCCCGAGCCAAGGAGCGTCTCGAAGCGATCGGCGACGGGCCCCCACCCTCGCCCGATCAGCCTTCTGGCGGCCGACCTCGGTTTGAAACCCGAAGAAATCGAGCTTTACGGGCCGGACAAAGCGAAGATAGCCCACGGTGTTCTCGAGCGGCTGGCGGGCGAGCCCGACGCAAAACTCGTTCTCGTGACGGCGATGACGCCGACGCCCGCTGGCGAAGGCAAGACGACGATGACTATCGGTCTCGGCGACGCCCTGCGCATCATCGGCCGGCGGTCGATCGTCTGCCTGCGCGAGCCCTCGATGGGGCCAGTCTTCGGCGTCAAAGGCGGAGCCGCAGGCGGCGGCCGGGCTCAGGTCGTCCCGATGGAGGACATCAATCTCCATTTCACGGGCGACATCCATGCCGTTTCGGCCGCGCACAATCTGCTTGCGGCGATGATCGACAACCACCTCATGCAGGGCAACGCGCTGGGTCTCGATCCACGCCGTATCCAGTTCCGCCGCGTCATGGACATGAACGATCGGGCGCTGCGCACGACCGTGTGTGGCCTCGGCGGCCCGGCGAACGGCTGGGTGCGTGAGACGGGCTTCGATATCACCGCCGCCTCGGAAGTGATGGCGATTCTCTGCCTCGCATCCGATATCACCGACCTGAAAAAGAGGCTCGGATGCATCCTGGTCGGGTTCACGACGGCGGGCTCTCCGGTGTTTGCCCGCGACCTGCACGCCCAGGGAGCGATGGCGGCCATCCTGCGCGACGCTATCAAGCCGAATCTCGTTCAGACCGCCGAGGGCACGCCCGCGCTCGTCCACGGCGGGCCGTTCGCGAACATCGCCCACGGCTGTAACAGCCTCGCGGCGACGCGGCTCGCCCAGAAACTCGGTGACGTGGTTCTCACCGAAGCGGGCTTCGCCACCGAACTGGGCGCGGAGAAGTTCTTCGATATCAAGTGCCGCACCGCGGGACTGAACCCCCAGGCTGTCGTGATCGTTGCGACCATCCGGGCGCTGAAATACCACGGCGGCGTCGCGAAGGCCGACCTGGCGCGCGAGCACATGGTCGAGCTCAGCCGCGGCTTCGAGAATCTCTCCAAGCACATCGAGAACATACGGATGTTCAACCTGCCGGCC